>CAZBZZ010000165.1:0-1515 GCA_964496555.1 uncultured Candidatus Peribacteria bacterium | reverse complement strand
AAATCCTAAAAATAAAACTCACTCAAGAAGAAACAGCAGAAATAAAAGACCTCATCAAAATATTGATAGAGAACGAAACAAACACAACCATCAAGATTCCTTTATAACACTCTTGACTCCGTTTACCTGTTCCAGGGAGTTCATCAATAATTCAAGCTCTTCCAAACTTCCAACATCCAACATCATAGAAATGCCTATAAGATTCTCACCATCTTTTCCGTTTAGAGAAGAATGATTCACAATATTGATCCCATTCGCAGCAACTGTTGATCCAAGATCACCAAGCAAACCAACTCTAGAATCAGCTTCAATCTTTACATTAACCCTATACAAAGACCCTTTCCGTGACAGACTTCCTCCACGGAAACTAGCTGCAACCATTCTGCTCTCATCCAACCCCTCCAACAAATTACAACTCTTTTTGTGAATAGTTGCACTATCTTTCATAGGAGAAACATAAGCCAAAATACTATCTCCAAAAGAAGGCGTACAACACTTAGCAAATGTAACGCTCAAACCAGGAACATCCCCAACCAAAACATCCTCAGCCATTCTTGGAAGAACAGAGCCTTCAGTTTTCTTATCTTTTTTCTTCAAAAGATTTGTTTTTTCCATCATCTTGTCAGACGACAAAAGATCTTCCGAATTATATATTCTTCGAATAACAGTCGACGCCAGCTTCGATCCTTTCCCAATCTCCTCCAAAAGCGCCTCTCTATCCTGCATATTCAACTTCTTCCCTAGATGATTTTTGAGAATTGAGAGGTTCGGAGTCAAAAGTGGCTTACCATAACGCTGCAACTGAGTATTCAGATAATCCCTTCCCATTTTCACATGCTTCCCCTTATCTTGAGAAGCAAACCAATTCCTAATTTTCATCTTAGATTGGCTCATCTTAACGATAGAAATCCATTCAAGCTTCGGAACTCCATCTTTCTTTGTAGTAATTTCAACAGTATCTCCATTTTTTAGTTCAGTATTCAAAGACACAGGCTTTCCATTCACTTTCGCCAAAACACATCTGTGCCCAATATCAGTATGAATAGCATAAGCAAAATCCAAAGACGTCGAACCGCTTGGCAGCTCCTTCACCTCACCTTTCGGTGTAAGTACATAAATTCTATCTCCAAACAAATCAAGTTTAACACTATCCAAAACCTTATCATCAGACTTCAAATCAGTATGTAAAACCGCAAGATTGTTCAGCCATTCAGCATTCTCTCTCAACATAGCCATACCCTTCCCACGAGTATCCTTGTACAACCAGTGAGATGCCACCCCATATTCAGCTTCCTCGTGCATATTTTCAGAACGAATTTGTATTTCAACTGGATGAGTCATATCACCATCCGAAAGACCAAGAACAGTTGTATGCAAACTTCTGTAACCATTAGGCTTCGGCACAGCCACATAATCCTTGAAACGACTAGCAATCGGCCTCCACTTACTATGCAACATACCCAACGCCTCATATAACTTTGCAACATCTTCTTCCATCCCAACTCCGTATTCTCT
>CAZBZZ010000164.1:0-1569 GCA_964496555.1 uncultured Candidatus Peribacteria bacterium | reverse complement strand
AGATTCCGATCAAAGACAAGCCTACCCCATAAATTTTTCCTATTAGTAGGAACTATCGAACCAAGAAAAAACTACGAGACTCTAATTCAAGCATTTGCCATGATCCACAAAAAACTCCCAAACCATCACTTGCTAATAGTCGGGGGCCAAGGATGGGGCAAGAACGAACTCGAAGAATTAATCCGCAAAAACTACCTTCAAAAATACGTGCATTTCCTCGGATATGTGACGAGCAAAACTTTGAATAGACTCTATAATTTGGCAGAAGCTTTTGTTTTCCCATCACATTATGAGGGGTTCGGAATGCCACCATTGGAAGCGATGCAAGCAGGATGCCCAGTCATAGCATCACGCACGTCATCAATACCGGAAGTCGTGGGAGAAGCCGCAGTTCTTTGTGATCCAGGAAACCCAGCAGAATTCGCAAAAGCAATGGATTCTGTAGCGAAAAACGAACACACCAGAGAAGATTTGATAAACAAAGGCAGAATACAATCCAAAAATTTCTCTTGGGAAGATTCAGCCCAAAAACTATACAGTCTGATAAAAACATTGTAAGATAAAACCAACATGGACAAACCTTTTGATTGCAAAAAAGTAAAAACGGTAGGGGTAATCGCAAAAAGAAACATAACTCCCCACAAAAAACTTCTCCAAAAACTGGAGAGATATTTGAAGAAGATGAATTTGCAAATCATTTGGGATGAAAATTCCGCACGAGCACTAAACAAAAAGAAAAGATTAAAAAAAACAAAAGTACTCCTGAAGTCAGACATGGTCATAACAATGGGAGGCGACGGTACAATACTAAAAACAGCAAGAAGACATCCGCAAAAAAACACACCAATATTAGCCGTGAACCTAGGAACCCTCGGGTTCTTAACCGAAACAACAGAAGACAAACTATTTGGTGTACTCAAAAAAGTTTTTGGAGATTATTGCAGACTCGACAGGCGGTCTATTCTTCGAGTGACTTTGTACAGAGAAGGGAAAAAACATTCAACATATCTTGCTCTTAATGATGCAGCAATAAACCAAGGTGCATTTGCTAGATTAATACAACTTAGGGTAGAAATTGATCAACGTCTCGTGAATCGGTTTAAATCAGATGGACTAATAATAGCAACTCCAACAGGATCTACAGGACACTCACTATCGGCGGGGGGACCGATAGTCCATCCTCATGTGGAAGGATTTGTTTTCAATCCAATAAACCCAGTCTCGCTATCAATGCGTCCAATCATTCTGCCAGAAAACAGACAAATGAACATCTACATAGAAACAGAGCGTCGTGGTGGCGAAGCCGAAGACATTGGTCTCACACTCGATGGCCAAGAAGTAATTCCTCTCAAATACGGAGACGAAATCAAAGTCCGCAAATCAAAGCGAAACATGTACCTCATCCGCGAAGGAACCCGCTACTACAAAGTTCTCCGAAACAAATTGAATTGGGGAGGGGAGGTAGTTTAGGGTTGTTATTAAACTTTATCCATAAGAACGGTAAATCCCTCTTCGCCATCTATAGACTCAAGTCGAAATCTATAGCCATCAATTTCGGGATCCATAGCG
>CAZBZZ010000163.1:0-1711 GCA_964496555.1 uncultured Candidatus Peribacteria bacterium | reverse complement strand
CCGCCAAAGATCCAAGAAACAATCCAAAAGACGGAAGCAAAAGTTTGAAAAAACTTTTCTTAATATCATTCCAAATCCTCCCATCATCCCAAAACAATCTCTTAATCCTCAAGATCCAATCAACCTCATCCCGATAAAACCTCTCTTTCAAAAACCTACCAAAAACCCACAAAGCAGAAAGATAAACCATCCCCTCAATCACAGTAAAAGGCACAAATCCAACCTGAAATTTCATCAAATACAATGGAAAAAAAGCAGGTAAAACAATCACAGACTTCTTATAATCACGAGCAAGAAAAACAACCCACGCACACAAAATAAGGACCGATAAAAATGTCATCATAGTGCTTTTGTTAATTCACTCAAAGCTTCAGCCGGAGTCTTTCCGTCCTTCGGTTTGATCACACCAGACGCAAGAAGAACACCCTTCGCACCAAGCTCAAGTGCCTTCGAAACATCATCACCAGTCTTCACCCCAGCTCCAACCAAAACATTGTCGCCAATTTTTTCCACAGAATCCTCAATAATTTCAGGCTTCGTGGTCACAGAAATATCACCACCAATCATATCAGGCGGTTCAATTGCAATAAAATCAGGCTTCTCCGACTCACAAATCTTCACAATCGATTCAGCACGCTCCACACTCTCAGCACAAACTACAACCAAAGATTCCGAAGTTTCAGTTTTAAAATCTTCCACAATCACTCGAATTTCCTCATCAGTCCTAGGATTTTCCGCATGATTCACCAAAATCCCCTTTCCTCCAGCTTGTGCGACCGCACGAGGCGTCATTCTGCCCGTTTGAGTCCCCTTTGGACTCCCGTCAGAACCTCGAGTATACGAATCCCCAGTCTGAGACAAAACCATCATAGAATCCCCCACCTCAGCAGAAACTACACGCAAATCAGTTGGATGAACAGCAATCGCCACTTTCGCACCAGATTCAGCAACAACTTCAGCGTAAATTCTCGCCAAAATCACAGCATTTTCACCTGTTGACTCCTGATAATCCTTGAAATTTATAATAATCATTGCCCTAAGAATACCAACTTTGGCAAAAAATGCTAAGAAATTGGTCATTTTAGCCCCCTTTGGCGTTGACCCTAAACCCGTTTTTTGATATAATTAGACGATCGAAAAAAATAAAAACACATATGGAAAAACCAGAACCTTTAGATCTAAGAGATCTAAAACTCAAAGACTTCCAAGATAAAGCTAAATTAGACCAAGATGCAGAAGCATTTGGAGAAAAATCAATGAAGGAATTTGAGGGAAAAATAAGTTCATTGGAAGAAGATCCAACAAAAGTATTAGATAGTTTTAGTGCAGATTTTTCAGGTAAAGAAACTCAACAAGATCACGTAACAGGGATGATATTAAACCTAACTAAAAACTATTTTGAACCAGCAATAGGAGCAAAAATAGCCCCTAACAACCCAGTAGTAGCAAAACAAGCAGCAATATTATTTGGAAGAAGTTTTGTAGAACAAGGATTATCAGTCCTACGAGAACCAAAAAAAATCAAAAAAATAGATTTCACTCCTGTTAAAACAGAGGAAGGAGGGTTCATGAAATGTGAAATAAAAGGTGAAAAAGGCAAAGTTTTAGGAACATATCTCGTTCCATTCACTCCAGAATTCTTCACAGAAATCAGAGCCCAAAAAGAGACAATAAAACAACCGGTTGTTTTATATTTCCTAAACCAATAATT
>CAZBZZ010000162.1:0-1730 GCA_964496555.1 uncultured Candidatus Peribacteria bacterium | reverse complement strand
AGAAGTTTTTGAAATACGAGCTTTCAACTGCTCGTAATCCTCAGTATAAAGATGCATAAAACAATAATCCTCAAGCTTAGCTTTCAAATCCTGAATCCCAAGCAAATTGGCCATTGGAACATAAATCTCAAGAGTTTCTCTAGATATACGAGCTCTTTTCTCAGGCTTCGGGATATGTCCAAGAGTACTCATATTATGTAGCCGATCAGCCAGTTTAATCAAAATAACTCGCGGATCCTTGGCGGTGTGAATCAAACGCTTTTTAAGAGATTCAACCTGTCGTTCTTCCATATCATTTCGATAATAAACCTTCGATAATTTCGTAATACCATCAACCAAAAAAGCCACTCCATCACCAAACATTTGCTTAACTTCATTGATGTCAGCACTTGTGTCTTCAGGTACATCATGGAGCAAAGCAGCTATCAAAGAATCCTCATCAGCATGAAGGTTAACTAGATTTTGCACAGTCGCAACAGGATGAACTATATAAGGTTCTCCACTTTTCCGAACCTGTCCTCGGTGATTTTCTTCAGCAAAATCAAAAGCCTTCTTAAACTTTTTAACATCAAAGCTGGGGAGATATTTCTTGGTTTGAGCGATTATCCCCTTGAGGTCAAAAAACTCATTGTAATCTGGTGGATGGTCCATAATAATCTTAAGATGATGATAAATATGACATAAAATTAGGGCAAAGTCAAACTTTTTGTCTAGGGGGGACCAACAGCCCCGCATTGAAAAAAAAGCCATTTTAAGGTATAATTAACAGATAAAAATAAATTTATGAGCAATACCTTTCTACACATCGGGCATGAAACAGAGAAGGAAAAGCCCAAAGAACCCAAAAAGACCATTAAAACGGTCTTAAAAGACGCAGGAAAACAGATTTTAGTGAGTATGCTGATTCTTGTGGTTGCATTTGTGGCGATGAACTGGCGTGCACTATACATTAACCTGAAATACAAGATCGATGTATGGACAGGCTCTCAAGAAAGCACTCTCGAGGAGCTGGTTGATACGAGTACCAAGCCAAAACCAAAACTGGCAGATACAGACAAAAGCACCGAGACCCAAGTGAAATCAATCCCAGATTTATTCCTAGAAATAACACCTCCAGACACAAGATTGGTTATCCCGAGAATAAACCAAAACATCCCAGTAGTCAGAGTATCGAGCGAACATTTGATAAACAAAGACTGGGGAGCTCTTGAAGCTGAAATGCAGGAAGCATTGCAATATGGAGTAGTTCACTATCCAGGAACTAGCCTTCCAAGCCAAACAGGCAATGTGGTGATAACTGGACACAGTTCATACTTCCCATGGGATCCAGGACGGTTCAAAGACGTTTTTGCGCTACTTCATGAAGTGGTAGAAGGGGATAAGATCGCGATGTATCACAACCAAAAGAAATACATCTACAAGGTATTGGATATAGAAGTAGTTCTCCCATCAAATCTAGAAGTACTAAAACAAACTCCAGACAATCAGCTCACGTTGATTACTTGTACCCCAATTGGGAGAAACCTAAAACGCCTAGTAGTAACGGCGGAGTTAATGGAAACACTTTAATTAAAAGCTTTAAAGATCTTCAAGCTGTTTGAGAAGCTCTTCTTCTGCTTGGTCTTCTTCCTTTTCAGCAGCTGATTCTTTTGCTTTGAGTTCCTCACGTTTTTGTTTAATCTCCTCTTCATTTCTTTTGTTTTTGTGCTGCTTCTGAAGGCCAGACATTT
>CAZBZZ010000161.1:0-1753 GCA_964496555.1 uncultured Candidatus Peribacteria bacterium | reverse complement strand
CATGCCTAAAAAGACGGCATCGTACTCGTCCGTTAATAACTGAAAAGGAATGTCCTTCAATTGATAATCTGGAAACTCAAGAAAAAATAGATCAAATCACAATACTTGGAGATAGTATTTCTAAAGCGCAAGCACAGATAGATAAACAATTCAAAACAATTAACAGTTTAAACACAACTATAGAGGAGAAAGAACAGTTAATTAACCAACAACTTGAAGAGATGAAAGATGTTAATGAGAAGATTAAACAGGAAAGAATGTGGGTTAAAGAATTGTTAATGGACTTAGTTGATTACATATTATCTAGAGCTTAACCAAACAAAAAATCTTCCTATCCAGGAGAATGGTGCATTAATACAAGTGCCAGTAGCGATTGTTTTTTTATTCTTAATTGCTTTTATTAGATCTCCTTCAAATAAAGTAAGTCCTTCTCCAATTTCAAACAAGAAGTCAGCGTCACTCCCTCCAATTTTAGCATTTTTAACTTTTTTCAATCTACTATTGCTAATTGATAATAAGGATTTAGAACTATAACTTAACACTGCATCAACCTTGGATGTTTTACCCCGAAAAGCAACAAATCCTTTTTGTTTATGAACTTCTGTAACAACTTCTTTAACAGTTCTACCTTTAACTGGCTTTTTAACATAATAACACAATAATTTTTTATCTTGTACTTTAACTTCTTGTCAAACTATTACTTCAAAATCTTTATCTTTGTTTAATCCTTTAACTTCTAATGCACCTTTCAAAGATCTATCAACCACTGCAACTCCATTTAAACCTAATTGCTTGGCTCTTTTAAGAATTAATCTAGGCTCATTAATACTAGTTCTATGATGCTTGGTATGTACAAGAAGGTCATATCTCTTCATAATTAGATTAAAAAATAAGAACTATAAAAAACTTATTCTTCTTCAGGGTCATACGCAGGTACAGCCGACTTAGATATAATCATAACATTACCAATTGCTTTAATCAATTGATGCGGTACAATAACACCTTTAGCAGAACCTAGAACCTTATTCAAGAATGAACTTTTAGTTGATCTAACTCTCCAACCAAAAACCTTGTTTCTAGTAATTAAACATTCTTCAACATCACCAAAATAATCGCCTGCATCGGTAAAAACCTGCATGTCGTACACTTCAGAAATTTTCTTCATCCTAAGCATAATATATCCCTCCTTTGCTTATTTAAGATAAGTTTTTAAGTTTATATAGTTTTCGCTATTGAATGGCTACAAACCTCAAATTAATAGGAACTTCTCATATTTCGAAGGAGAGCGTTAAACTAATCGAAAAAACCATAACTAAAGAGAAACCGGCCGTTGTTGCTATCGAGTTGGACAAAAATCGATTATTTTCTCTATTGCACAATCAAACTTCGCTAAACTTTAGAACAATATTCCAAATTGGAGTGATCGGATTCATTTTTCTACTAATAGGACATTTTGTACAAAAGAAACTCGGCAAGGTGGTTAATATGCAACCTGGTATTGATATGCTAACTGTAGTTAAAGAAGCAAAGAAGGCCAAAGCAAAGATTGCATTGATTGATCAAGACATTAGATTAACTCTAAGGAACTTCTCAAAAAGTATAACTTGGAAGGAGAGGTTTAGATTTATAGGTGATATATTCTTAGGAATCTTCAGAGGAAAAAAGCTAGCAAAAGAAATGGGAATATCTACTTTAGACTTAAACAAAGTACCTTCAAATAAGATAATAAAAACATTAATCAACAAACTCAAGA
>CAZBZZ010000160.1:0-1777 GCA_964496555.1 uncultured Candidatus Peribacteria bacterium | reverse complement strand
CGTAGTAATAAATTGCTGTATCCTTGAAGTGAGTGACGATTATACCTGCTATATATTGGGTTTCGTGGGTTTCTTTGGGTGTGTATTCGGCGAGATAGAGCTTGGCGAAGCCTTTGTGGAGTTCTTTTTTTAGAATTTCTTTGGTTTCGTTTTTTGTGGTTGGGATGTTTGGGGCCAATTTTTCGACCATGTTTTTGTAGAAAGATAGGCGATGGCCGTAGAATTTGTCGCGTTGAATGGTTTCTTGAAGGATATTAAAATAACTTTCTATCTGATGCTGAAAATGTTGGATAAGTTCGACTGTTTTCTTTTTTGATTTGAGGGCTGGGGGAGTGACCTCCACAACTTTTACGTGTTTGCGTTCTGCGAGTCGAATATTGTATCGGCCTTTTTGCTTCATTTGCTTGAGGATTTCTTCGTGAGAGTTCTTGAGGTCAAGGATGAGTGTATCTTTTGGCTGAAATCCAAGAGGGGAGAAGCGGAATTTCGGAAAATTGAATGATTTTTTATTGTGAGGGTTTTTCTTGAGAAGAGGATCTACTCGATAGAAAACGGCCTTTTCTTGCTTTGCTAGGGTCTTTACGGCTTTCATGAGAGCATCGAGCTCTTCTCTTGCTAGTTTTGGATTTTGATAGCTTAGGAGTGGGCCTCTTGGCGAATAAAACCAACAGTAATTTGATTTTGGGAGGCTGTGTCGTATGAGGATTGTTCCTGCTTGGATTTTCTGATGTTTGTCCAGAATTGCAACTATCCAGAATTGATCGCGGGAAGGAACGTTCGATTGAAAATGAGCCCACCGGGTTGTTTGGTGGATTGATGAATAGGCGTGGGAGTATGCAAAACTGTCCCATTTGTTGTCCTGATCTTTTTTGAGTACGGTGGCGTGCATGTGGGGATTATATAGTTAAGTTCGGGGGGAAGTAAAGCCCGGGCTCTTAAGGCCCGGGCTTTACTTCAACGACAAGTGATGCCCGGGCGTTAAGCAGAAAAAATTGAGGAAAATTTAATATTTATTTGAGGTCTGAATGTTAAATTTATGTAGGTTCATAAATCTAATCCATTAATAATACCATCAACAACATGCCTCCTAGAAAGATTAAATTTGTTAAAAAGACTGATTATCACATCTACAATAGAGGTTTCCTTAGAATGAAAATTTTCAGATCTGATAGAGATGTTATTAGATTTGTGAATAAACTCTACAAGTATTCTTCTATTTTTGGTTTTCTCGTGCGTAGATGCGCGATAATGGAGAATCATTTTCATATGCTTTTGCACACCAATGCATCTGACGAGATAAGCCAATTTATGCTAAAACTGCAACAATCCTACGCGACATATTTCAATATTAAATATAGAAGGAGGGGGCCGGTTTTTGACGGAAGGTTTAATGCAAAGCCCGTTAATGACATCCAGTATTTGGAGACTTTGAAAAAATATATTGCTGAAAACCCTTCCAAGGTTTTGACTGATAAGCCTTTTGATAAGCACATCAATTCTTCATTTTGTGGGCCCGGGCATCATATAAAGCCTAAGTATTGTCCGGGCACTAAGAGCCCGGGCTCTAGTTCATCTTCATATTTCACGAGTGGGATACCCTGCTGGGCAAATGTGACTACCTTGAACTTCCCTAGTTCATCTTTTGCCTAATAAAAGCAGGAATATCATACTCGTTGTCAGTCGCTTTGACTGGTGTAGATTCGCTGAGTGAAGTCTGAGCACGTACTTTTGGACGATCAGTGGTTTCTTCTGGTTCGAAACCAGTTGCGATCACTGT
>CAZBZZ010000159.1:0-1805 GCA_964496555.1 uncultured Candidatus Peribacteria bacterium | reverse complement strand
GATCCAGAAGCCGCCTCTTTCTTTCCACATAATCCAACAGGTTATTCAAATCATTCGCACCAAAAAATTTGATACCATTTTTAATAAAAGAGCTTACTAAGCTCTTCTTTTCCAATCCCTTTATAATGGGGTAGACTGTTGTTCTTTGCAGGCCCGATCTCCGCGCTATCACATTGGCCGGCTGAGGCCCTAATTCCACCAGAACAATATAAATCTTTGCTTCATTTCGAGTAAATCCTATCTGACACAACGTTTCCTTCAACATATTTCGTAACTTTTGTAAAATAAATGGAAAGGAAACTAACAATATAGTCACTTTTTGTGATTTGTCAAGTTTTTTATGGGTTTTTTATACCTATTTATTGGCCAAAAGAAGGGAATTTCTCTATATTTAACCTGTTGTTTTTAAACAAATTAACACTTCTATAGCCATGGAAATCGATATAAAAACTCTACTCGAAAGGGGAGTATCAGATGTAATAGTTCGTGAAGAATTAGAAAAGAAACTAAAGTCTGGTAAAAAATTAAGGATAAAATTAGGAATTGATCCATCAGGAGCAGACCTGCATCTGGGACATATGGTGGTTATAAAAAAACTTCGTGAATTTCAGGAAGCGGGACATCATATAATGCTTTTATTTGGGAATTTTACAGGTCAAATAGGAGATCCAACAGACAAGTTGAATTCAAGACCACCTAAGACTCAAAAGGAATTAGAAAAAAATGCAAAAACTTATATCGATCAAGTTAGCAAAGTACTCAATATAAAAAAGGTAGAAGTGATGTGGAACGCAGACTGGCTAGGGAAACTGAAGTTTGCTGACGTTGTTAACCTAGCTCAGGTATTCACTGTTCACCAAATGTTAGAAAGAGACATGTACCAAGAAAGAATAAAGAAAAACCACCCAATATACATGCACGAATTCCTATACCCCTTAATGCAAGGATACGATTCAGTAGCTATGAAAGCAGACCTAGAGGTAGGAGGCACAGATCAAACTTTCAACCTATTAGCAGGACGTCCGATTCAAAAAGCATACGAACAAAAACCACAACACGTACTGACAGTTCCATTATTAATAGGAACTGACGGTAAAGAAAAAATGGGAAAAAGTCTCGACAACTACATCGGCATAAATGAATCCCCAAAAGACATGTTCGGAAAAACAATGTCTATCACAGATGACTTGATCTTGGACTACTTCGAACTCGCAACAGATATAACCCTAAAAGAACTCTCAAAGATAAAAAAAGAGCTAGATGGTGGCGCAAACCCACGCGACCTAAAAGTTCGATTAGCAAAAGAGATAGTAACTTTCTATCACAGCAAAAAAGACGCAGACAAAGCCGAACAAGAATTCATAAACATGTTCCAGAAAAAAGATTTACCTGATGAGATAGGAAAAAAGAAACTGAAAAAAACAAAGTGGAATATAGTTGATTTAGTAACAGAACTAGAAATGGTCCCATCAAAAAGCGAAGGACGACGAATGGTCCAACAAGGCGCAGTAAAAGTAGACCAAGAAAAAGTAGACTCAATCGAGACAGAAATTGACATATCTTCAGAAAAACTGATACAAGTAGGGAAAAGGAAATTTTTGAAAGTTAAAAGCTAATGCTCTCAACCAGATTAGGCAGAGTCCTAAGAACAACAAAGAAGCATCTTGATTTGCTGACCTCTCTCGGAATACAGACGGTCGACGATCTTCTGAAATATTACCCTCGAGCATACGCGGATAATTCAACTTACACGAAAATCATAGACATGAAGCTGGACGAGACAAATACAGTCCTCGGCTCAATCA
>CAZBZZ010000158.1:0-1857 GCA_964496555.1 uncultured Candidatus Peribacteria bacterium | reverse complement strand
GTACTGTCAGATGTACGCAGGGGATAGCTTCAGTTTCATTTATCCAATAGACAGAGAAGTTTACACATACGAAAATTCAGGAACTTTGAAAGTAGTAATAGACGAGACCAACGAAATAGAAGAACTAAATGAGGACAACAACTCTTCAGAAGCAGCGTACTCATTCTAAAGACGCAGTAACCTAAACCGCCGGACAAACGAGCCGGTAGTCACAGAAATTACACCAGAAACCAGGAGTCGGAGTAAAATCCGACTCTTTCATTTGTGCGATATATTCCAACACATCATCCCTCACACTATCTAGTTCATCGTAACCTTTGGAGAGGTTCAACGACAACTTCTCTCCATCCTCCAAATAATGCAGCGTAAGCTTATTAACAGGAACATTGAAGACGTCCCTGCAAGCCAAAGCGTAAATATAAAGTTGAAGCTTATTTTCTTTTGAAAGACTCTTTTTGCTTTTGCCAGTTTTGTAATCAATAACTTCGTAATCTCCATTGTCGAGCTTGTCGATTCTATCTATCCTTCCATTGAGCATATAATCACCAATCTTCAGATTGAACATTCTTTCAATGAATATAGGCACGACCCAAGGATCACTATTTGCAGCGTAAAAATCTTCCAGCATCTTCTTCCCTTGTTTCTTCCGGGCTTGCTCGTGATCTTTCCCCTCATACCCATAAGTAATCCAGTTTTTCTCATAACACTCCATCATCAAATCCATACTTGCTCGCGAATCATCATTCATCAAAATCCGATAAAAATCTTTCAAAGTTTCGTGAATACTTGTGCCGAAATTCGCGGCATGATGAGAAGGAGTTGGGACATTCAATACATATCTGTAACCATATTTGAGGGGGCATTTTTGAAAAGTGTCTATTTGAGAATAGCTCAAAGATCTTTTGCCCAGCCAGTTTTTCGGAGCAGTGGTAATAGGGGATTTATATTCAGTTTTTGACCCCAAGTCCAAGTCTCCAGAAGATTTGGCTCCCTCCTTTTCTTTAATCAATTTACTTTCGGCCAATTCCTCTAGGAATTGTGATTTCTTCCACTTTTTCGGGCCTGCGTATTTGTCACTATAACTCAAAACCAGATTCCTTTTTGCTCGAGTCAGAGCTACATATAACAATCTCCTTTCCTCTTCAATATGGAAATCACCCTCAGGGAAAATTTCCTTGGTTAATTCTATAGGTATATGCAAAGGATCCTTCTTGTTTAAGATAGGAAAACGACCATTTACTAGGTTGCCAATAAATACAGTATCGAACTCAAGTCCCTTGGCCGCATGAGTGGTCAATATTTGGACAGCATCGACGTCTCCTGCGTCAGAACTCGATTCATCAGACAAAGGAATGCGAGACTCTTCAATCAACTTGAGATAGCCTGCAAGCCCAATTATCGAACTATCCTCAGCAACCTTTTCGAATTGCCAGATAGCTCTCGAAAACTTGGTCAGATTTTCAATCTTCTGTTGGTTTTCAAGATTGAAATCCTTGGTTAATTCATTCAGGTATCCAGAATCTGTCAGAAATTTATTTATCACAGCTCCGGCCGGGCCATTTTTAGAATATTCAATTACTTCATTTATCAAATTAACAAAGCCAGCCAACGGCGACTCAAGTCCAGGCAAAACATCCTGGCCTTCAGATTGATCAAGCAAAACCTCACTCAAATGCCTATGAGATGATTTTGCATCCCCAAGTAGTTTGATAGTCTCTGCCATAGGAATTCCAAAAATATCCATCTTCACAAGTCTCAACCAAGCAACGTCATCAGAAAAATCGGACAAACCTCTAACTAAAGCAATTATATTTTTGATTTCGTTTTTAGCGTCAACAGCCTTTGCTGATACTGTTT
>CAZBZZ010000157.1:0-1890 GCA_964496555.1 uncultured Candidatus Peribacteria bacterium | reverse complement strand
GCAATTGAAGTAGCAAAAGAAAAAAAAGCCAAGGTAATGTCCATAGTAAACGTGGAATCTTCAACCATGGCTCGCACATCTGACATTGTAATCCCAATCAAAGTAGGAGTTGAAAAAGCAGTAGTTTCAACCAAGGCAACAACTGCACAAATAGCAATACTAACACTCCTTGCCTTCGCTTGCGACGGAGGAGTAGAAAAAGGAAAAAAGATACTCATAGACACTGTCAGCCAAATAAACGACATGATAAATCCTCGGTACGAAGAACACATAATGAAACTCGCAAAACATATCAAAGATGTAGAATCTTGCTACCTAATAGGTCGTGGGAAAAATTACCCAATTGCACTCGAAGGAGCCATTAAAATACAAGAAGTTGCATACATTCACGCAGAAGGGTTTGCAGGAGGAGAGCTGAAGCACGGACCAATAGCACTAATCTCTGAAGGAACACCATGTATCGCAATCGTAGCTAACGATGAAATGAAAAACGAAATAATAAGCAACGCAATCGAATTGAAAGCAAGAGGAGGCTACATCATCGGCATCGCCCCAGAAAACAAAGCCGCGTTCGCCTTCTGGATAAAAGTCCCTCCAGTATCCCATGCATCCCCTATCGTAAACATAATTCCAATTCAAATATTAGCGTATCAACTAGCAGTCCTGAGAAACAACGATCCAGATATGCCAAGAAATCTGGCAAAAAGTGTCACTGTGAAGTAAAATAAACTAAATCCCGCAACCCGCGGATCCTCACCCTCATCCCATGCGAGTTAACTATACAAAAATAGTTGCGACTTTAGGTCCAAGTTCGGATTCTTTTTCTGTTATAGAAGATATGGTTCAAGCTGGAATGGATGTCGCACGTTTGAACTTCTCACACGGCACATACAAAAACTTCAAACAAATTCACACAAACGTAAACAAAGCAGCAAAAAAACATAAGAGAAACATAGGAATACTCCAAGATCTTCAAGGACCAAAAATCAGACTTGGAACACTCCCAACAGAAGGGATCGAAGTTAAAAAAGGTCAAAAATTAGCACTTACAACAGCCAACGCAAAACGAAGCGGCAAAAATCGCCCTTCTTCGACGGGCTCCTTTGCCGTGCCAGTCCAATACAAAAACCTCCACAAAGACGTGAAAAAAGGAGAAACTCTTTTCATTGAAGACGGACTCATTCAACTAAAAGTAACAAAAGTCTCAGGAACAACAATCAACTGTACAGCAAAAAACAAAGGCATTCTCCGCTCAAACAAAGGAATAAACGCACCAGACTCAAAAATTTCAGCAAAAACATTAACCAGAAAAGATCTCAAAGATTTAAATTTTGGACTACGACTAGGGATTGATTTTGTAGCAACCTCATTCGTAAAATCAGCAAAAGACATCACCGACCTCCGTAAGTTACTAGCAAAGAAAAAAGCATCTCACGTAAAAATCATAGCAAAGATAGAACGAAAAGAAGCAGTCGCAAACATGGAAGACATCGTCAAAGTATCAGATGGAATAATGGTCGCTCGAGGAGACTTGGGAATTGAAATCGAACCTGAAAGAGTCCCTATTGTTCAAAAAACTCTCATAAAACTTTGCAACTACCACGCAAAACCAGTAATCACAGCAACACAAGTTCTAGCTTCAATGGTAGAAAGCCCAACACCAACACGAGCAGAAATATCAGACGCAGCAAATTCTATATTCGATCACACCGACGCAATAATGCTATCCAATGAATCTGCTGTCGGGAAATATCCGATCAAAGCAGTAAGAACATTGGCAAAAACAATCTCAGTAGTAGAAAACGAACAGAAAAAACACAAAGAAATCCTACACAAACACATTTCGAACACAACTTCACCAGAAGTGAACGCCACCTCCCTATCCGCATG
>CAZBZZ010000156.1:0-1911 GCA_964496555.1 uncultured Candidatus Peribacteria bacterium | reverse complement strand
TCATACAACCAGCGATTTTTATTTATTTAATATCACACAGGTTCGAACTTTCCTCCTGAGGCGGACAGGCAGTCTACTAAACGGAGCTCGTTAAAACATCACTCAACAGAGCGATATTTTTTCATACCCCCAACAGTACATTTTGCTATGTTCGAACCTCTTTACTTAATTGTAGTTATCTTGTATATTTTTATTAGAAATGTATAGCTAAAAATAATAAGAACCTTAAATCAAAAAAGAGAGGTTTACTGTGAATTTTAATCTTAAAGAATTAAAAAAAGGTATCGAACAAAGAGAAAAATTTTTTCCATGTATAGCTAAGATGACAGAATCTGAATTACTTCGACAATGTGGTTTTAATCCTTATCTTAGAAAAAAAAATAGAAGAGCAGGATAATCAACTCAATGGTGTTGGGAGCTTGATGCCTATAGTGGAAATCATTGTTAAATTAAAAATTCCTTTTTCTACTTTTTCAAAAGCAATAATGAATGAAAGTGAAACATCAGTGATCCAAGGTTCGTCTCTCAGAGCTAGTTTAGTTAGTAAAGTATATGATGAATTAGAACGGAGAGGTCACAAAGACCTATTAAGATAAAAAACAACCATTTAACGAAAAATCGCTTAACAGCTTTCGTCGTTAAGTGGTTTTTCTATTCCCTACCCAATCATATTTAATAAACAAAAGGTTCGAACTTCGTCTACTCGGCGGAGCAAAAACATTAAGTATTTAATGGCCTGGATTGCCACGTCCTCAACACTTTGTTTTTGATAAAAACAAAGTGTTGAGTCCTCGCAAAGACGCTATTAATCAATCATTCCTAAAAATGGGTATGGTAATCTTTTTTTGATTTCTTCTCCTGGAAGGAGTTTGTGTGGGTATGTGTCTCCTTTAACATGTCTTGAATATATTTTCGTCTGATTGTCTTTTGCTTGCATACTGCTGGCTAAACCAACACATGATTTTCCGAACTTATCTTCTAAGTTGTCCATTAAATTTAAAAGATTATCTTCTGACTCTGAACTTTTTAATTCTCCAAATAAATCGTTTTGGATAGGAGCGTCACCAAGACCAGCACAAGTAACTGAAACTTGTCGATATACAACATTTTTCTGATAAAGCGCGTCTAGAAGCTTCTTCATTTCTGATAATAGGTATTTTGGTTCTCTTGTCGGTGCTGAAAGAGTAACTAATGCTTGGGTGTAGCGGAGATCTTGATCTCGAAGCCTTAGACCTATTCTCTTAGTAAAAAGATCTTCTTTTCTCATTCTTTGTGAAAGATGTTCTATGTTCATGGATATTTGACTATAGAGATATTCATAACTTTGAGTGGGAGTAAAAGTTCTATCTCTACTCATGCTTTTTATACTTTCTTTTTGTTTTGGGACATCTGCGACTTCGCCGAGGACTTGTTGTTGCAATGCCGGCATTGAAATGGAAAAAGTTTTTTGCAACCAAGTAGCGTCGGCTTTGGCAAAATCTCCAATGGTATTGATTTTGTGTTTCTTTAATTTTATATAGCTCTGTTTTCCAATACCAGAAAGGGTGTTTACAGGCATGTGATATATTTTTTCTTCTTTGTTTGTGTCGTTTAATATTGTGATTCCATTTGGTTTGTTCATACCTGAGGCAAGTTTTGCTAAGAGCGGAGTACGAGCTATTCCAAAGGAAAAGGTACATCCGAGTTTTTGAGATAATTCTGTTTGGAGCTGTTTTACTGATTTTTCTGCTTCATCAAATGAATCCAGCCACTTACTGATTTCTACTGAGCCTTCGTCTACTGAGTTTTTTACTAGATTTGAAAATCGATTTCGTATTATATTGTCCATTCTTTGTGAAAAGATACTGTAAGCATGAAAATCTGAAGCGACAACATGGACTGATGGGTATTGTTTACGAACGGTTACAATTG
>CAZBZZ010000155.1:0-1915 GCA_964496555.1 uncultured Candidatus Peribacteria bacterium | reverse complement strand
CTGAAGGGGATTATGGGCCAACTTTCCAGAAGTAACCAAAATTAACTTGCATTTCCCCCGAAACACCCCTAAAATACCCCCCGAATTGAACAGAAACGTTAACAGAACACTATGTCACACAAAAAAGCCGGTGGATCTACCAAGAACTTGCGCGATTCAGAAGCAAAACGCCTAGGGGTGAAAGTCTTCGGAGGTCAAGCAGTAACAGCAGGATCTATCGTAATCAGACAAAGAGGAACAAAATTCTTCGCAGGAGAAAACGCTAGAGTTGGTAAAGACCATACAGTTTACGCAACAGCTGATGGAACTGTTGAATTCACCGAGAAAAAGCAGAAAAAATACGACGGAAGAATCTTCAAAAACAAGTTCGTAAATGTCGTTCCAACAGTAGAAGCCCCAGCTAAGAAAGAAGCTAAGAAATAACAATTTCAAACCGCTCCTCAGCGGTTTTTATTTTTAACCCCCAACCTATGAAAGTCAAAGTTCTTCCATTTGCGCTGGCCCTGGGTATTCTGAGTGGTCTCGCAATGTTCATCATGCACTTACTAGCTCTTTACGCTGGGTACGGAATGGCTTGGTTCGAATTGATGGCTGACATGATCCCGTATTACAACCTAACTCTAGGAGGTGCGTTCTACGTACTTATCGGAGCATTCCTCGATGGATTCATCGGAGGTGCTCTACTAGCAGGTTTATACAACTGGATCGGATTCAAGAAATAAAACTTCCAATACGGGCCCTTTCTGTGTATAAAAGAAAGGGCCTTTTTTGTAGCCGGCACCACTGGTCGGCACCAACCGGCTCGACCCGATAACCACCATATATGGGCTTAGAAGATTTCGTAGGATTTGATCAAGGGGAAGGAATGGACGCAGCAGCGTTTGAGCGGTTTCAAGAACGGATGAGACGCGCAGCTGCTCAGATAAAAGCTATAAAAAAAGAAGAGAAAAAACGCAAAAAGAAAGAAGACGAATTAATAAAAATCCTGCTCAGATTCATCCAACACTCAAAGAAAAAAGATTTAGTTCTCGTGATCTCACGAGCTCTCGAACAAAACTTGCCAGCAAACTACATCCTCGCAATCGTAATCCTCGGAAACGAAGATATCCAAAAAGAAGTCGGCCAATACTTGATGCTGAAAATGCCAAAAGGCGCTCTAGACAACGAATCAGCCTTAACCTTCTTCAGTGAAGACAAAACCCTCCCTCTCAAGGTCCGCATCGAAATCGATCAATGGATAAAAGGACTCATGTATCAAGCCTCTGAAAGCCCTCAAAAACTTCTCCGCTACGCATACGACGTAGAAGAAGTCGAAGTTGAGACTTCGAATGAGGATGACTCTGATGCACCAGAAGAAGAAACTCAGTTTTTTGGTGAAAAACAAACAAAGAAAGTAAAAGTTATAAGCGAAAGATTAATCCAACTCACAGCCCACGTGATATTCGATTTCCTCGGCCAAAACGGCATCGAAGAAGACATGTCCAAACTCAAGGAATTCTCTGAATTCCTCCAAAAAGGAATCCTCAAAAAAACAGACGAGGACCTCAACTCTAGAAAGGAACTTGGTAGCGGATCAGCAGGGGAGTAGCGCGCGCTCTTTAGCGTCCGGACATCACCTAGCAGCTCCAAACCCTTTCCTTTTCATCTCATTCAACAGATCCTCAGGAGGCATATCGACCAGGTCCATTTTGCAAATATAGTTCGCTGCACGCTGAAACTCACGATCATCAATCACATGATAATCAAGCTGATAGCACATATCAACAACCTTCGACAACTTCTGGTCATCGAGCCCGTACTTCACTGATAGGTTTATTAGAAATTTGTTTTCCATAGGATTTTAAGGTAAGTGGGGTGAGCGATGGGATTCGAACCCACGACCCCCTGGACCACAACCAGGTGCTCTAACCAACTG
>CAZBZZ010000154.1:0-1922 GCA_964496555.1 uncultured Candidatus Peribacteria bacterium | reverse complement strand
ATGGATCATTATAATTTGCCAATTCCTAAGACTGCAGTGATTCGTTATGGAGAGTATGTTGATTTGGCTGTGAAGGCTGTGGGTGGGATGCCTGTTATTGTGAAGACTCCTTTTGGGTCTTATGGTGCTGGTGTTACTATAGTTGAGAGCAAAAGGGGACTGAAGTCTATGTTGGACTGGAAGAATAGTAATATGTATATGATTCAGGAGTTTGTTAAGGATTCGAAAGGAAGTGATATCCGTGTTTTTGTTGTTGGAGGAAAAGTTGTGGGGACGATGATGAGATCGGCTGGCAGGGGAGAGTTTAGATCGAATATTGAGTTAGGTGGAAAGGGTGGTCCGGTTGAAATTACTGATGAAGAAAAAGAAATTTCTTTAAAAGCGGTTCAAGCTTTGGATCTTGAATATGGAGGTGTTGATATCCTTCGAAGCAAGAAAGGTCCGGTTATTCTTGAGATTAATTGCAATCCAGGGTTTAAAGCTTTGGAGGCTGCGACTGGTGTTGATATTGCGACTCCTATCGTTGAATTTGCTGTCGAATACGCGGAAAGCAAGAATCCGGTGTTTTATGAGAATGGGGAGTCGTAATCTTGAGGACTACTACCTCTTGCTTACGATCTTATCAACCAACCCGTATTTTACTGCGTCGTCAGCAGATAGGAAGTTATCACGATCTGTGTCTTCCTCGATCTTTGCTAGTTTTTGACCTGTGTGTTTAGCCAAGATTTTGTTGAGGCGATCCTTTGTATTTGTGATGTGTTCTGCGTGGATGCGGATGTCTGAAGCTTGTCCTTCAATTCCTCCAAGAGGTTGATGGATCATCACTTCTGCATTCGGGAGAACGTATCTTTTTCCTTTCGCTCCTCCTGCAAGGAGTACTGCTCCCATCGAAGCTGCCATTCCTACGCACACTGTTGAAACATCAGGTTTGATGAACTGCATTGTGTCGTAGATTGCGAGACCAGCAGTTACGTGTCCACCTGGGCTATGTATATAGAGAGTTATGTCTTTTGTTGCGCTTTCGTTTTCGAGGAAAAGAAGTTGAGCGATAATGTTGTTTGCAACAGCATCATTTACTCCTGATCCTAGGAATATAATCCTTTCTTTTAATAGGCGAGAGTAGATGTCGTATGCGCGCTCTCCTCCTGTTGTTTTCTCTATTACTGTAGGGATTAACACTGAGACTTCTTCCTTTTGAGCTGTGCGTTTAATTCCTTTGTGGTTGGTTTGTGTCTGTGACATTTTAAGTGAGTTAAAATTTGTGATTTATCTGGTTAATTCTACCAAAAAACGGGGTATTTTTCATCCTATAGAGGTTGACAGGGGGCTGGATTGTGAGGAAATTCGAGTTGGTTTCATTAGGTTAAATGGGGGGTATGAATTAATTTTAAAAAATAGTTTGACATTAGTGATTTCTTTCAATAGAATCCCTCTTGCATTAGAAGCAATCGGCTTTGGTCGTTGTCTGATGCGGAGACCTTTAACATCTAGAACGTAATAGAGAAGTTTGTGTGGAGCTTCTTGCAGTTCAGTCTTTCGAGATTGACTTCGAGAGGTTTCAAAAAAAAACAACTTTCTCGTTATTCTTTTATTTTAAATTTAAGAAGAGCGGGATTCAAACATTGTGTGATCTTAAGAGATCGCACACAAGCACTTCGGTGCTATTAAATGAAGAGTTTGATCCTGGCTCAGGATTAACGTTGGCGGTGTGTCTAATACATGCAAGTCGAGCGAAGCTTCGAGCTGAGCGGCGAACGGGTGAGTAACGCGTTGGCATCTGCCCCGAACTCAGGGATAACATCGAGAAATCGGTGCTAATACCGGATAGTCCCGCAAGGGTAAAGATTTTTCGGTTCGGGAGGAGCCTGCGTCCTATTAGCTAGTTGGTAAGGTAACGGCTTACCAAGGCGATGATCGGTAGC
>CAZBZZ010000153.1:980-1928 GCA_964496555.1 uncultured Candidatus Peribacteria bacterium | reverse complement strand
CTAGAAAGTTCCCTCATATGCTCAATATAGGAAAAGTCTATTTCAGATTTAAGAAGAGAAAGAGAAGAGTACTTATCCTCACTCAATACACGATTTAACCCAGGACTACTTTCAAGTAAATAAAGATCATAGTCTCTCGAAGTAACATTCTTTACTAAAAGTGAATCATCCGACTTCAACACCTCAACTTTTTCCTCCCTGTCCTCTGGAACCCTTCTCATAAAACCCTCCAGCAACTCTAAATCCCCATACAAAAGAACACCTCCCCCAAAAAGAACAATTAAAATTAACACAGCCAACAATGTTTTAGCTAATTTGGTCATTTTATTAAGGTTAAAAAAATAATACTCAACCCTTCAACATCTCCTCCCTCTCAGCCTCTCTCAAATCAACAATAATCTGTTCAATATCACCATCCATGATGCCTGGAAGATTGCTATAATTTTGTTGAATTCGGTGGTCTGTCACACGATCTTGTGGGAAATTATAAGTTCGGATCTTCTCGCTTCGATCCCCGCTCCCAATCTGGCTAGAACGCGCTTCTCCACGCTCCTCACGAATCCTCAACTCCTCAGCCGCATACAAACGCGAACGCAACACAGACATCGCTTTATTCTTATTCTTCAGTTGTGATTTTTCATCCTGACATGTCACAACCAAACCAGTCGGAATATGAGTAATACGGATAGCCGAATCGGTAGTATTTACACTTTGTCCTCCACAACCACTCGCACGATAAGCATCAATCTTCAAATCTTCATCTTTAATTTCAATATCAACCTCCTCCGCTTCAGGCAAAACCGCAACACTACAAGTCGAAGTATGAACACGCCCCTGACTCTCTGTAACAGGTATACGTTGAACACGATGAACTCCACTTTCATATTTAAATTCACCATAAGCACCATCTCCACTGATCTTATAAATCACTTCTTTGAACACTCCACC
>CAZBZZ010000153.1:0-970 GCA_964496555.1 uncultured Candidatus Peribacteria bacterium | reverse complement strand
TCACTTTTCTCCATCAACTCAACCTTGAATCCCTTCCCCTCAGCATATTTAACATAAGAACGCATCAATTCCCCAGCAAAAATCCCAGACTCATCTCCTCCAGCCCCAGCACGAATTTCCATGATAATATTTCTTGAATCATTGGGGTCTTTTGGAAGAAGTTCAATCTCAGCTTCAGATTCCAATTCAGCAATCTTAGTCTCAGCTTCCTTGAGCTGATCCTCAGCCAACTCCTTCATTTCAGGATCTTTTGAAGCCTCTTCAGCATCACTTTTCGCTTCATAAGCACTCTGCAAATCAGCAGCCAATCCAGCCGCTTTCTCCAATGATTTATACTTTCGCGAAAGCTCTGTGTATTTTTCACGATTATTTATGATAGAAGGATCCGAAAGCTGCGCTTGGATCTCCTTATATTCATTCTCTAATTTTTGTAATTTTTCTAACATAGCAATAAATATTATACATTAAACTCTCCTTACAATAAAGATCCGAGGAATTCCAGCCAAGTCCGATTTGATCTCCCATTCATAGCCAATCCCTTGCCCTCCTCCTTGTTCAAAAAAGTTATTCAACATCTCCTTCACCCCAGACACTTGCCCATCTCCGAATTCACAAATCATCAGGTTAAAACTCACGCCAGACTCAAAGATTTGCTGTATCATTTTTTTGTACAACTCCAGCCCATTTTCACCTCCAAACAAAGCTCCTGAAGGCTCATTCTTCTCAACTCCAGGATCAACAATCTTCGACTCCCCTTCCCCAATATATGGCAAATTTGCCACAATCACATCGAAATCTCGTTCATCAACCTCAGACAAAAGATCACTCCAATAAATCTCAACATGAGTATCAAGCCCATGAGCATCTCTATTCACACGAGCAACCTCCAGAGCATCCTCACTAATATCAACAGCATGACCGAAAATATGACCATAATGTCGAATCAAAGCCGCCGTAATGCAAAGACTCC
>CAZBZZ010000152.1:0-1938 GCA_964496555.1 uncultured Candidatus Peribacteria bacterium | reverse complement strand
AGAGCATATTGTAAACAAATCGGAATAGGAGAAGAAATGATCAACATGATCTGGGGAACTTTTCAGGCAGAATCAAGTTTCGATCCATTCTGTTTAGGCAGTTCCGTTTTAGGAATGGGGCAACCAAAAACAAGTTCTTGGAAAACAACTATGGCCATGGTCATGAGAGAACAAGCAAAAGGAAATCCATTCACAAAACGAATTCTAGCAGGCCAACTCGGAAAAGGAATTGAATACGACCACAAAGCAGGAAATAGAAAAATAAGATTAGAAAACCTCGGGATAAGACCATACAACCCTGACAAACCACACCTATCATATTCACGCTGCAACCCGTTCATTCACATGATGCACGCAGCACACTGGATAGAAATAGCACTAAATAAATACGCAAAAAGCGGCATAAAATTAAACAAACTCCCACTACACGATAAATTACGATACATATATTTCGCAACACACGAAGGACCTAGCGGATCAATCAGATATGTAAACATGTTGAAAACTCTAGAAAAAAAAGGAGCAGACATAAAAGTCATACCAGGAAGAAAAAACAAACCTTTAAATATGCGAAAGATGGCAAGAACAGAAGTGATTTTGAGAGATGGACTAAGAAACAAAGACCCTCAAATCATGGCTGCATTTAACAGACTCGCAGGAAAACGAAAAGTAAGTAAGAATGGAACCGTTTATTACACAAGCCAAAAAAGACGTTGCTTAGAAGACCAACACAGATTCCTCCGAACATGGTACAACACATCAAGAGTAGCGGCAGACACTGCTTCAGCAGGAATGATTGAATCCGAAAGACAACAACCAGCTCAAACTACATCCAGACTATCCCAAATCTCAGCCGAAACCCCACAAATCCGAATCCCAACAATCGACAAAACAAAATTCCCAGGCAAAACAGCTATTTTTGTGTTAGGAAAAGGAGGAAAAGGAAAAGGACCAATCATAAACAAATACCGAGCACGAGTTGCTGCAGAGGTCTCAGGAAAAATGAGAGAAGTAGGACTACGACCTCAATTGATTTTCAGTGGAGGAAAAACAAAAGGAAGAAAAGTCAGCGAAGCACAAGAACAATACAATCACCTCGCTTCAATTCCAAAGTACCGACCACTTTTAACTGAAAAAGACAATCCAGCAGGGATAGAGGATGAAGCAGGAAGTACAAAAGGCAATATCAAAAAAACAATAACCCATCTACAAAGAGAAGGATTCCAAAACGTAATAGTAATCTCAGCAGACCCAGGCGAAAACCACGGAAGACGTGGAGCAAGAAACCTGAGAGCAAAAATGAAAAACATCAATATCACCTACTGGGAACCAGAAACTCCTGATATCAATCGTAATTTCATTTAGAAAACTAGGATCTAAAACTCAGGCAACACCCATTGAGCACCATAGGTCGCATTGCAGGCTCCTATTGCATGTGGGAGAGCGTCATTGGTAATAGGGTCTCCACCATGCTGATACATCCAAACAACCGTCTCAAACATCGTTCCCTCTCCATTTTGGCAACCTCCTATTTCACTATAAGGACATGCATTATTTGAGTAAGCCATATCTGGACCAGAACAATTCAACTTCTTAAAGTCCTCATTCTTCCAATACGAACCTCTGTAATCCACACACACACTGTGAGCACCAATCGAATTACACGAACCACTCAAACTCGCCTCACCATCAGCCTCTTCAAAAAGCTCACCATACGCATCCAACATTTCAGTAAAATCATCCTCAGTCATACCATCAGAAAGATCAATGTCAGAGACATCTATATCAAAAACATCATCTACGGCAACCTCCTCAGCTGCATCAACCGATTCTCCAGGATCAACAACAGAAGCTCCCCCTCCACAACCAGAGAAAACCAACAAACCAACTCCCCCCCCCCAACCCATCCTAAAACATTTCAAAAAATTTATTTTTGTA
>CAZBZZ010000151.1:0-1968 GCA_964496555.1 uncultured Candidatus Peribacteria bacterium | reverse complement strand
GAGAGTTTCATCCCAACATCCTCGAACCACCCTTTCACCTCATCAATCACCCGAGGTGAACATTTCCCAGGACACAAAACCATCGACAATCCCTCAAAATTTTCATTAGTCGGCCCAAAAAGAGGATGCATTCCAATCACTTGTCCCTTCGCTTTATTCATCGCCTTTACCTGTTTCTGTTTCAATGAACTCACATCCAAAACAATCTGATCTTTGTTTTTGCAATGCGAAATTTCTGAGCGAATAATTTCCTCACTCAAATGCAAAGGCACACTAAAAATCACAACATCAGCCTGCTCAATCAACTCACCATTTGTCATCTCCGTCCCGATATCAGAAACCAAAACTTCAGCTCCAAGATCACGAAAAAACCTAGCAAATTGACTGCCAGTTTTTCCTTTTCCCCCGATAATTCCAATTGTTTTTGTGAAACGTTCTTGCATTAGATGCGTTATTTGACTAGGATTATAACACGCGCCACATAGGCGCAACTAATTAAATTCGATGGAAAGACCACGAGTAAAAATAGCAGTTATGAGGAAGCCACTTCAATGGCTTGCTGACTTTTATTTTTACTTTTATGAGCGCTTTGGCGTGAAATAAAACGGTCTTCAACAGAATTTCGTTTCATTCATGCCAAGACAGGCGTGAATTTTTTTTATATAATTAACCCAAAAAAAATGAAACGAGCACAAACATCTGCGATAAAATCGCACACAGACGCCCTGGCGTCACAAAAAGCTTCTCCACAAAGAAGCGAACAAACCGTAGACATGTCCTTTAGGAACATGACATACTCCTATCGAAACTAAACCAATTGAAAAATTAACAACTAAAAATATGATCATAGTAATGGAAAGAGGAACGGAAAAGCCCAAAGTGGAAGCCATCCTCAAACAATTAGAAGATAAAGGTCTACAACCAGTTCCTCTATACGGTGTAGAACGAACTGTCATAGCCGTCATCGGTGAAGAACGTGACCTAAGTATGGGAAAACTTGAATCACTTCCAGGAGTCTGGAAAGTAATGAGAGTAGTCCAACCATACAAACTCGTAAGTCGAGAAACAAAACCCGAACCAACCATCATTGACGTCAACGGAGTAAAGATCGGTTCAGACCAACTCGCAGTCTTCGCAGGACCATGTTCGGTCGAATCAGAGGACCAAATGGAAAAAGTTGCAACCGACCTCGAAAAAGTCGGTGTGAAGTTGCTCCGCGGCGGAGCCTTCAAACCACGTACCGGACCATACGCATTTCAGGGACTCGGTGAAGAGGGTTTGAAAATCCTAGAAAAAACCGCAAAAAGACACGGAATGGCAACTTGTACCGAAGTTCTGGACCCAAGAGACGTCGAACTGGTAGAAAAGCATGCAGACGTCCTACAAATCGGCGCACGTAACATGCAAAACTTCACATTATTGAAAGAAGTTGGCCACACGAAAAAACCGATCTTCCTAAAACGCGGAATGTCAGCAACAGTCGAAGAATGGTTACTCGCAGCTGAATACATCCTCGCAGGAGGAAATCCAAACGTCATTCTCTGCGAACGCGGTATCCGAACCTTCGAACAATACGTCCGAAACACATTGCCAATAGCAACAGTTCCTCGAGTAAAAGAGCTAAGTCATCTACCAATCATCGTCGACCCAAGTCACGGAGTTGGTAAAAAACGACTAATCCCAGCAATGTGCAAAGCTGCAATCGCAGCCGGCGCTGACGGACTAATGATCGAAGTTCACCCAAATCCATCTGAAGCGTTAAGTGACGGAGGTCAATCCCTAGTCCCAGAACAATTCGCAGAATTGCTTGAGGACATAAAACCAGTCGCTATGGCCGTCGGCCGCAGAATCTAAATCCCGACATATCTAAATATGCAAATCGTACAAGAAATCAAGAAAATCGCAAAAACCAAAAAGTTGGACACTTTCGCCATCATAACAGATTCGAAAGTCAAAAAACTATACGGA
>CAZBZZ010000150.1:0-1977 GCA_964496555.1 uncultured Candidatus Peribacteria bacterium | reverse complement strand
ATTTTTCATCAATTCTCCAATGATTTTCGCTACACTTACTCCTGATTTTTCAGAAAGTTCTTTTACTGAAATTGCATCAGGGATGTTCACAGATCCATCAGCAGAAACTTCGACAGGGGATTCGACTTCCTCTTCTTGAGATTTCTTTTTTGCATCGCGTCCTGCCATTTTTTTTCGCTGTCCCTTCACTATTTCCTTCTGTCTCTCTTCGTGAATCATTTCATCATAAACATCAGCTACATCTTCAGGTTGCTCAGCAGCCTCATCCTCAGTACTAGGATTGAGCTCTGCTACAACTAGCTCTGCAACCTCATCGTCAACAGTTCTCACTGTGCTTTTTACGCCAAAACCAAGCTCCTCAAGTTTTTCCCTGAGCTCTTTTGTGGTTACGCCAAGTTGTTTTGCTAAATCTGTTATCTTCATAAGCCATGATAGTTTAAGAGAAGCCCTCGAAGAAGTAAAGGCGAAGTGAAATAGCTTATTGAGAAGATTTCACAGTTTCTTCAACATAAGAAGGAGCCTCGAGGCCGGCAGGAGCTCTTGATTCATCCAGAGTTTTTTCATCAGAAGAACCAGTAACCTGAACCAGCTTATCATTCAACCTAGAAAGTCTTTTTTCAGAATTTTCATAACTACCTCTGGCTCGACCCAAATGAGTCCCCACTAATTCAAAGTCCTTACCAAAACGCCCAAACTCAGTTCTCAACCGAGCAAGATTATTAAAAATATCTTTCGCGCTCTTCTCTATTTGTAGGCCTTTTAGTCCGAGAAGGATTGTGTGTAGGTAAATGTTAAGACTGTTGGGAGAAACAGGGATGACTTTCTTTGTGAGGCCATACTGACTAATGGATTCGCCGCCTTCGTCCTTGATGATAGTCTCATAATAAACATTCTCAGCAGGGATATACATCAAAGCAAAATCAAAAGTCCCTTCATCTGGAAGGATATATTTCTTTGAGATGGCATCTATGTGTTTTTTTACATCCGAAACAAAAGATTTCCTCGAGCGTTCCCTTTCTTTTTCATCCTTTTCTTCAATCATTTTCTTGAAATTTTCCAATGGAAATTTTGCATCAACAGGAACCATCAAATCATCCCTCAGGTGAATTACTGCATCCACGACCTCACCACTTTTGAACCTGTACTGAGTGGTGTATTGATCTTTTGAGAAAATCTGAGCCAAAAGTTCCTGCAAAAACAATTCTCCAAGACTTCCACGCAACTTCGGAGCTTTCAATATATCCTGCAAACTCGAGAGATCCTTCGCCAAATCATGAACTCTTTTATTAGACTCTTCCAATCTAGAAAAAACCTTCCCAGCATTATCCATTCTCTCATTGGTATCCTTCAACCTCTTGTCCACTCTGCCTGTGACGGAATTCAACTGTTCGAGAACATTCTTTGTCACAGTATTTAAATTTTGAGTCATGTTCTGGTTCAATGTATCGATTTTCTTCGTAAGCTCCATAGCCATCAAATCGTCCTGAGAGGTATCTGAAGACTTTTTTGTACCACCAAAATGAAGGAATAAACCTATGATGACTGCCCCTCCTAAAAACCCTAATATGATCTCGATTTCCATGTAGTCAAGATAATTAATTATCCAGATATTTGCAAGAATCTTTTTTTTAAGTAGAATTCATATAGTAGGCGCAGCAGTGCCACATAAAAAAACATCCCAACCCCTAACCAAACCCTATGAATTCAACAGCTAAATTTCTATTAGTAATTCTGATGGTCGGAATTGCAGCAGGTTTCGCAGTTATCCAAGTACAAAATAGAGAACTAGTGAAAGGTCAAATTCTTGGCGACCAAGAAATAGAGTACGGACTACCTGATCTAACAGCAACTGCAGAGCCAGTCGACCTAGACGATAACAACAACTTGAGAGTAAGAGTCACTGTAGAAAACGAAGGAGATGGACCAGTTTTCGGAGACAATCCTTACGCTTACGGACTTTACTTAAACGACGAGTTG
>CAZBZZ010000149.1:0-1991 GCA_964496555.1 uncultured Candidatus Peribacteria bacterium | reverse complement strand
TTTGCATCTAAATGATTTCTTAGATTAACACCAGGCGCATCAGCCCCATCATCCCATATGTCAGCAGTAAAGTCTTCCACTGTATCTAAATATTCTGCACGCACAGTTTCTGGTAAAAATTTTGACATTTCTTCAAACTCACTTCTCACCCTAGAGACCCCTTCAGCATCGAGAACACCTCCTATCTTCAAAGCTTTATCAAGTTTCGCTCTGACGGCACGATAGTTTCTAGAAGTGAAAATTCCATATGCAGCAGTCTCTTCCACGGGAACATCAGTTCTTAAAACATGATTAACATCTCCATAAGGAGCCAATCCAATGACCGAACCATCAGGTAGGATGTTAAGGTCCTCATCAGTCTGATTGTTTAAGGCATTTCTATTAGAAACTTGGAGGGAAGTCCTCATATCAGAAACAAGTTGTCTAAGTTCTTTATATTGACGTCTTCTCAGTCTTGCATCTATGACGTGTATGTCCAAATACCTTCTGCGTCTCAAATACCTGAATCCATAAAAGACTCCAACAACTCCAGCAACACCTCCGACACCAGCTCCTCCCCAAGTTGCAATTGAAGTGACAGTATCACCACACCCAGACAACATGAAAGAAGAAGACAGCACTCCTAAAGTCTTAACATCAGACTTCTCAAAAATAGAGACCAATTCTTCTAGAGCTTTATCAGAAACATCTTTAGATTTATCCATAACCCTCTTCCCAAGATCTTGAAGTTTAGCTGTTGCAACCTCTACATTATCATCAAACATTTTTAGAAATTTAGCTTGATATTGATCCCTTATAATCTGAGCTTTCTTAGGATCCATTTGCAATAATTTGAATACGATTGCATCAGTGAAATCAGGGTCAACTTGAGATATATCTTGGAGATTTTCAAGATTGAAAGCCCCTACGATAGGATTATTATCTAGTGAGCCAACAAGCATTCTGAATTTGTAGATTCCAAGGCGTTTATCTGAGTTTAAAACCTCCATCAAACGATCAACATTCAATAATCCATCGCCACTCCGCGTAGAGAGAGCCTCCAGCCTACTGACTTCATCGATAACAATTAATTGATCAGTTTGAGACAAACCTGCCATAAACCCGGCAGGCAATCCCTTTTTAGAGAGGAAAGCATCAACATCCCTAGTAACTTGAGCCTTAAAGCTCTCAACAGTTGCAAGTTTCTGCCCTTGCTTGAAAGGAGTGACAAATCTATCTCGAAGACGTCCCCACATATGTTTAGCAGAAGACTTGGTTCTACCAGAAATACTCAGTTGAGATTCGATAGAAACCTGGCCAACATCGACAGCTTCAATTGCTTTTCTGCTTAATAGTCGCTGAATATTTCCTTTTCGGTTTAATTTCTGGAGTTCAATACTTGACAAGGATACAACTTTGACACCTATCTTGGAGTTATGCTGCATAGCTTTAACATAGGCGGTTCCATCAACTGTCCCTTGATCAGGAAGAGAAGGAACAGCCATAGGTTTAGCATGAGGATGTGGAGAGACCAAAACGCGCATAAACTTGTCCCCTCCAACAACTTCATTGATAACCCCCGTCTTTAATTCTCCGTTATACATCACTTTAACTTCAGTCCCAGGAGTGAAATCCAGAGGAACATCTTTTTCAAAAACCATTTCAGTATCACCTCTAACTGCAGTCACTTTCCCATCTTGATCCAAACATATGAACCCCACTGCCTCCAATCTCTCCATTAAAGATTTCGTTTTCCCAAGATAAGTATAAGAATCCGTATCAGGATTATGAGCTAATTCGAAATCGAGTTCCAACCTTTGCCCGAAAATTGTTGAAAAAACACTCCTCATCTCTATAGATTCATCAGAAGGAAGGAAGGTGTAGGTAGTATCCATACCTCCATCCATCTGAGAAGAAAATTTGTATGTTATAGATCCATCTTCATTCAATGCAATATCACCATCTTGGTGAAAACTCTCCAAACTCTTCATCAAATAACCCTGTTTTCTAGC
>CAZBZZ010000148.1:0-2043 GCA_964496555.1 uncultured Candidatus Peribacteria bacterium | reverse complement strand
GTATTATCTTACCCCAAGTGTTGCCAAGCTATTGAACCATTACGGGGGGCTTGACTTCTTCTGTGTTTTTGTTATAATTCTCTCCTTTCACAACATACGAAAAATGCTTACAATCGAACGCAAATACATCTATACAGTTCATTCTCGTGACCGAGAGGATTTGATGTATGAAGTGTTTTTGGAGAAAGGACTTGATGTATACGTGAAAAAAGCTGCAGTTGAACGTGAACACAGACCGCTTGTTAAGCATGACTTTTTATATGGAGGGGCGTTCTAAACTTAGTTTTTAGTCGTTGTATTCTGGATTTGGCTTGATGATGAAGAAGTCTTCTTCGGTGTTGCCTTTGGTGTCTACGTATAGGATTCGATATGCGATGTATCCATCCTCCAGGTATTTGTAATATGCGAGATCGGTTGCTTCGGTTTTTTCACCAAGTTGTTCTTCGTTGAACCTGTTATCTGAATCTTCGTGCTCGGATGGTTTCAGTTTTTCATACTTCTTTTTTTTGAGTTCTTTGAATTCGAGAGATCTTTCTTGGTAGATTTTTCTCAGGGCTGTTTTGGCTTCTGCTATCGATGCTGCTTTGTATATTTCTTTTGGCATTTTTAGTTGAAGGTTAAGCTTTCAATCATTTCTTCTATTTCGTTTGCATTGTAATCTTCCTGGTAAACTCTGAATGCTAAGACAGTGTTATTGTGTTTTGTATAATAACCAGTGACTGTGAGCATGTCAGCTACAGTGACTTTTGTGAATTCGTATTCTCCAATTGTCATTTCTTCGTGCATTTCTGCATAAGAAGTTTCTGACAAGGTGTGATATGCGCTGATAAATTCTTCTAGGTTTGAATTGGTTTCTTCTGCTTTGACTTCTAAGTAAGGGACTTGGCAGAGGCTGCATCCTTCAGGTGGATTGATATGAAATTCATATCCTTCTTCTGTCCAAAGGCCTTCAGCATCTGCTGTGTATTCAATTGGATAATTGAAAGAGAATCCGTTTCCTTCGAAGATGTTTGTCTTGGGAGCTGTACATCCAGATAGGAAGATTGTTACAGGGATTAGCATTGCTAGAAATTTTTTCATGGTGTGGTGGTTTGGTGATTAATAAATTTCCTGCTTAGTTTAGCATGGTTTTGTTGATTTGATAATGGTACGCCCGGAGGGAATCGAACCCCCATGTCTGGTTCCGAAGACCAGCGCTTTATCCGTTAAGCCACGGGCGCGTGTTTGTGTTGTCAAAATAAAGGCCAGCATTATGCTGGCCCTTATAGTCTATATCTGATTAGGTTCAGGTTCAAGCTTTTCTCAACTTCTCGTCAGCTTTTTTAGCTGCCCATTTTGTCCACATTACTAGTCCTGAACTTGCCACGAATATTGATGAGTAAGTCCCTATCAACATACCTGCAATCAATGCGAGCAGGAAGTATCTGATTGCTTCAGCTCCACCAAAGAAACTTCCGATGAAGAGAGCGACTACTGTTATCAACGATGTGACACTTGTGTTCAGTGATCTTGTGAGCGTTTGGTTCAAGGCTTTGTCTGCGATATCTTCGAGTTTGTCATCGCGTCCTGCCATCTTTAGATTTTCTCTGACACGGTCGAATACTACGATGGTGTCATTTACTGAGTAACCTAGGATGGTGAGGAGTGCGGTTATGAAGAGGGCATCCATTTCTATGCCGATTACTACGCTCAAGATTACAAAGAATCCTGTGACGATAATGACGTCATGTACCAATGCGATGATTGCGCTGGCTCCGAATTTCCAAGGAGAAACTGCTTTTGGAATTTTTCGGAATGCGAATGCAACGTATAGGATGATTACTAGGATAGTTGCTAGGATTGCTGTGAGTGCTTTTTGTTTGAGGTTTGATCCGATTGTTGGACCGACTGTTGTGAAGCGTGGTTCTGCTAGTGTTCCAAGTTTTGTTTCTAGTTTCTGAATGATTTGGTCGTGTGTTTCAGATTCAAGATACTTGGTTTTGATTATGAATGTATTTGTTCCAGATGGGATTAATTGGATGTTTTTCAGGTCCAATGTTTCTG
>CAZBZZ010000147.1:0-2077 GCA_964496555.1 uncultured Candidatus Peribacteria bacterium | reverse complement strand
CGTTCACATTTTCCACCTATTATGTCTATTGCATGTATGATTAAGATAATTTACAAAAGTTATTGAGTAGTTTGAGGCCGATTTCGGCAGATTTCTCTGGGTGAAATTGCACTCCATAGAAATTCTTTTTGTTTGTTACTGAGGCGAAATTTGCACCATAGGTTGTTGTTCCAATTGAATCCGAGTCTACGTAATAGGAATTTACAAAGTAGAAATAGCTCTGATCGGTAATACCATTGAATAATAGATTCTGCGGGAGCTCTTGTTTAACTTTGTTCCAACCAATCTGTGGAATTTTCACGGTTTTTGGGAATTTACGGACTTTCCCATCAATAATTCCCAAACATTCAATACTGTTTTCTTCTGAGAAATCCATCAACAATTGCATTCCCAGACAGATGCCTAGAAAAGGGGCTTCAATTCGTGGGATCACATCCGTAAAGCCCCTTTCGTTCAGTTGTTGCATTGCGCTTCCTGCCGCTCCAACGCCTGGGAAAATCGTCTTGCAATCAGTCTTCAGTTCTTTAGCTGAACTAATCACTTTTGATTTGATGTCTAGTTGTTTCAGAGCGTTTTGGACACTTCTGATGTTTCCCGCTCCGTAATCGATAATTTGAATCATAATTTTCCTTTGGTTGTTGGTAATAAGTTTTTGGCCCTGGAGTCCTCGTCCATCGCGAATCTCAATGCTTTGGCGAAAGCTTTGAAGATTGCTTCTGCCATGTGGTGTTCGTTGCGGCCGTATTTCAGATTTATGTGTATGTTCGCTTGCAGGTTGTCGGATAGAGCTTTGAAGAAGTCCTCGAAAAGTTCTGTTGGCATATCGCCAATTTTTTCTCTTTTGAATGGGACTTTCCATACGAGATACGGTCGTCCTCCAAGATCCAACGCGACTTCGGCTAAACTTTCATCCATCGGTAGCAGAAATCCATATCTTCGTATGCCTTTTTTGTCTCCGAGGGCCTCCCTTAAAACTTGTCCGAGAACTATACCTATGTCTTCTATCGTGTGGTGCTCGTCCACGTTGAGGTCGCCTTTGGCTTCGATTTTCAGGTCAATTAGCGAGTGCTTTGAGAAGAGCGTGAGCATGTGGTCGAGGAATCCTATTCCTGTTTCGATTTCGCTGATACCGGTCCCTTTCAGATTCGCTCCTACGAGGATGTTCGTTTCTTTTGTTTTCCTAGTTTTGTAAATCAAATTTTCCATTGGTTTTGGCTTTAATGAATTTTAAATTTAAATTTTTTGCAAATTGCTGGTCGGACTTTCGGTCTCCATACATAAACGAATTTTTCATATCTATCCTTCCTCTGTTTTTCGAGAAGAACTCGTCCACTAAACCCGTTTTTGGTTTTCTGCAACTGCAATTGTCTTCTGGTTTGTGTGGACATACGAATATCTCTTCGAATTCCAAACCTTCTTTCTTTAAGATTTCGAGGAATTTTTGTTGTGGCTTTTCGAAATCTTCTTTTGGGAAGCTTTCGGTTCCAACTCCATCTTGATTTGAGATCATTATGAATTTGAAACCTTTTTGCTGCAGAGTTTTAAGTCCTTTTATGACTCCAGGCAGTACTTTCAATTTTTCTATACTGTCTATTTGAAAATCGTCTTGTGGCTCAAAAATCAAGGCACCATCTCTGTCCAAGAAAGCATATTTTTGCAGGAAGTTTTCTCTGTAAAATTGGATGAATTCTTCCATTTGTCCTGTAGTCCCGATGGTCAGTCTGATGAATTGGCCGTTTCTTGGCCTGAGCAGTAGGCCGTTTTCTTTGAGAGTTTCGAAAACTTCGGGATTGTTGAGTTTGAATAGGATGAAATTGGCTCCGCTTGGGTAAAATTCGATTCGGTTTTGCATGAAGAATTTTTCAATTTTTCCCTTTGCTTTGCCCATTATTTCACCGACATATTTGCGAACATTGTCCAAATCTTCCAATGACGCTTTGGCGGCACAAACAGACATCATATTCACATCGTATGGGCCTCTGACTTTTCTCATTTCATTGAGGAGACTCTCTTGTGCCAAGACGTAACCGATTCGCAGAGAAGCCAATCCAAATGCTTTGGAAAAGGTTCGTGTGAT
>CAZBZZ010000146.1:0-2090 GCA_964496555.1 uncultured Candidatus Peribacteria bacterium | reverse complement strand
GAATTAGCATTGGGATCAGACGCAAACACCCTGGTCGTTTATTCAGAAAGTGGATACACAGCAAATCACATCGCAAAACACAGACTATTCAAACCAACAATCGTTATCACCCCAAACAAACACGTCATGCAAGAATTGAGCCTACTTTGGGGAGTGAATCAATCAGTCCAAAAGAAGTTAACAAAAAATTTCACAACAGAAGTAAAACGCCTATTAGTTCAGAAAAAAATAGCAAAAAAAGGAACCAAAATTGTATTCGCATTTAACGCAAAAGAAAAAGGCTCTATCGCACAATTTACAATCTAATCATGAAAATAATCGGAATCGATCCGGGCACAGCAACAACAGGCTTCTCCGTTATTGAAGTAAAAAACAAGAAAGTGAAGTTACTCGATTTTGGATACATTCACACACACAAAAGCCTAAAACAAGCTGACCGCCTCAACCACATCGCAGAAGACATGGAATCACTTCTGGAAAAATGGCAACCAAATGTAGGAGCAATAGAAAGGCTTTTCTTCAACAAAAATATAAAAACAGCTATCTCAGTAGCAGAAGCTAGAGGTGTAATAACACAAAAAATGGCATCAAAAGGAATTGAGATAGAAGAATACGGTCCATCAGAAATAAAAAGCTCAGTATGCGGCAATGGACGAGCTGACAAAAAAGCCGTTCAAAAAATGGTGCAACTCATAATGAGTCTAGAAAAAATGCCAGAACCAGACGACGTCGCAGATGCAATCGCCGTCGCACTCTGCAGTGCGAACAAACTTAAAATCCCAACCAGCCAATGAAAACTTTGATGAAAATATTGTGGGTAATCATAATCATAGGAGTTGCATTCATCTCGTATGAATACTTAGCTCCAAGTCCTGCAACAGATTTAGACCAAATCGATTCAACCCCTCAAACCTCACAAACAGACCTTCAAGAAGAAGTAGAAAAGGAAGTAGAATCAAACAAAACAGTTTCAAGCTTGATCGCAGAAGGAGATCAAGATCACAACAACGGATTTTACGAAAAAGCCATTCAATCATATAAAAGCGCACTAATAAAAGACCCAAACTCAGCCCAAGCAATCTACAAAATTGGCCTCACCTACCTCGTAGACAACAAACCAGTAGAAGCGCGCCAATATTTTGAACAATTAAAAGAAGTCTCAAGCAACATACAAGTCGACATATTAATAGGCCGCACCTACATCAACGAACGCGAAATCGAAACCGCATATGAACATTTCACAGCTCTAGACCAAACAAACAATGAAATCGCATACTACACCACCATCTTAAAAATATTATACAAGAACCACGAAGAAGCAAAAACCGACTTACTCGCACTAACCGAAAAATTAAACACCGAATCAGAATTAGACAAAGAATTGAAAGAGAAAGTATCAACTTTTCTCGAAGCATACAAAACCATTTCCTTAAACCGAGAATCAAAAGATCAACACGAAGAAGCCTTACTGGCAAAAGCATTCATCGACGTTGGAGAATTCGCAGCATCAATCCCCCTACTCTTTGACATAATAGAATTACAAAACAACTACAGAGACGCCTGGATAATGCTCGGATATAGTTACCTTCAAACAGGGAAAACACCAGATGCATTAGACGCTCTCAAACAAGCACAAACTCTCGACCCAGAAAAGCCGGAAACACTCTTTTTCCTCGGTTTAACATACGCAGTAGAAGAAGACTATGACCAAGCAATCACCTACCTAGAAGATGCAGCAGTAGCCGGATTCCAACCTGAAGATTTAATAAATCAAAAACTCGCAGATCTCTACCTAATCAAAAAAGACTACGACAAAGCTTTGGAAGCATACACAAGAACAATCGAAAACAAAGTCGCAGACATTAATATTTTCACAAAAGCCGTATGGATCTGCATAGAAAAAATAGACAAACCACACCGAGCTATCCAGATAGCAAAATACGCCCTCAACCAATTTCCTGAAGAAGCGAATTCATTCAGCTTGCTAGGATGGGGATACGTAGCAGCAGAAGAATACGACCAAGCCAAACAAACCCTAATCACTGCTCTCGAAATAAACCCAAACCTGGACAGCGCATATCTAAACCTCG
>CAZBZZ010000145.1:0-2127 GCA_964496555.1 uncultured Candidatus Peribacteria bacterium | reverse complement strand
TCTTATACAAAGGCGGTTGAGCAATATAGATATGTCCTTCTTCAACAACAGATTTGAAATACCTATAGAAGAGAGTCAAAAGTAGAGTTCGGATATGCGCACCATCGACATCCGCATCCGTCATGATCACGATCTTATCGTACCTCAATCTTTCAATATCAAAAGCTTCTCCAATCCCAACTCCAAGCGCAATAATTAATGCTTTAATTTCATTATTAGCCAAAATCTTGTCCATTCGAGCTTGTTCAACATTCAAAATTTTACCTCTCAAAGGCAGAATCGCTTGATGTTCACGATCACGACCTTGCTTCGCTGAACCTCCCGCACTATCTCCCTCGACTATGAATATTTCAGATTCTTCAGGATTTCTACTCGAACAATCAGCCAATTTCCCAGGAAGAGTCATTCCCTCCAAAGCTCCTTTTCGAATTACAGTATCACGAGCCGCACGAGCCGCCAAACGAGCACGAGCCGCCAAACTACACTTACCAAATATTCCACGACCATCATTCGGATTTTCTTCCAAATACTCCGAGAAAGTCTCGTTAAAAACAGTTTCAACAGCCGTCCTCATCTCAGCATTACCAAGTTTACTCTTTGTTTGTCCTTCAAACTGAGGATCCGCAAGTTTCACAGAAATAATAGCAGTCAATCCTTCACGAACATCATCCGCAGTCAGATTCTGATCCTTCTCCTTCAAAAGTTCAGCCTTTCTAGCATACGAATTAACAGTACGAGTCAAAGCCGATTTAAAACCTGTTACGTGCATTCCACCTTCAGTCGTATGGATGTTATTTGCAAAAGAATAAAGAGCTTCTTGATAACCATTGTTGTACTGCAAAGCAATTTCAACAACACCTTCAGGAACTTCTTTCTCAACATAAACAACATTTCCAACTGAATCCTTATTTTTATTCAAATGTCTAACATAAGATTTGATTCCACCTTCAAAATAAAACATGCATTTAGCTCCATCACGCTCATCAACTATTTCAATAGTCACACCTTTTGTAAGATATGCTTGCTGACGCATTCTATTCACAATAGTTTGAAAATTAAACTCCGTTGATTCAAAAATTTCTGGATCTGGATAGAATTTAATATTAGTTCCAGTCTTCTCCGCTTTCCCAACAACTTTCAACTCTTGCTTACTATCTCCACGAGAATAAGATTGTTCGTGAACTTTCCCATCACGAGAAACTTGAGCAATCAATTCAGAAGACAGAGCATTCACAACAGAGACACCTACACCATGTAAACCTCCAGAAACTTTATAACCTCCACCTTCACCGAATTTACCTCCGGCATGTAGAACAGTAAGCACAGTTTCAAGAGCAGATAGCCCGGTCTTTTTGTGTTTTTCAACAGGTATACCACGTCCATTATCATTCACACTCAAAGCCCCATCCTTATGCACAGTCACAAGAATTCGATCACAATACCCAGCCATTGATTCGTCAATTGCATTATCAACAATTTCCCAAATCAAATGATGCAAACCAGCAACATCAGTAGTACCGATATACATTCCTGGTCTTTTTCGAACAGCGGATAGTCCTTCCAGTACGGTAATCTGATCCGCTCCATAATTAGATTTGTCAGCCATATTTAAAAATCTTTAAGTCTTACAAGCTAAAATTAGCAAGCAAGACTTTATCACAAATCCTCATCCATCACAATATTTTTCAAATCTTCAAGAGGCAAAATATCCATAATAGTAGTCCCCTCTCCATTCTTCATGACAAACACATTCGTAACAGTCGCATCATTGGCATGGAAGTTAAATGAAACAGTAATATCATTTCCACCAGAGAGCTCAACATCATCAAGTCTGTATATAGCATTCACTGGATCCAAGATATCAACGTCCTGCATTGAAGCACCAAATCCAGCTTCAACAACCTGTTTCGCAATCATAGTTTTTGCAATTTTTTGTGCATTAGTTTCCTCACTATCACTTTCATCAATACCAGCATCTTCAACCACACTCGACAATTTTTTAGTCAAGAAACCACTCAACGAATCCAATTTCACATTACTTTCACTCAACAATTCACCGTAAGCATAGATATTTTTTACATAGCCATAATCCCGATCATATTCCGCATCAAAAGCATACCCATTCAA
>CAZBZZ010000144.1:0-2210 GCA_964496555.1 uncultured Candidatus Peribacteria bacterium | reverse complement strand
GTTAGTTTTTTTGTTTGGCGGGTGTCTTCGGCTGCGATGTAGTCGGATTCTTTGAGCGTTCGGATTGCTCTGAGGGTGATGTCTTCTAAGTTCCCTATTGGTGTCGATACTATGTAAAGCATTCTTTGGTGGTTATTTGATTGGCTTTGGTTGGGAGATGCCAGGCCCTTTTATGTAGAGGGGGTGGACTATTGATTTGGGAGCTTTCTTTAAGTCTTTTGGTTTGAGTTCTTTTAATGTGTCTGCGAATGATTTTTTTGAAGTCTTAAAATTCGGTAGGGCTTTTGCTTGGTCGGGGAGGAGTTCGCCACGCACGGTGCTTTCCGGAAGTTGATCGGCGGCTTCTTCTAGTTTTGTTATGGTTGGTTCTGCTCCTTCTTTTTCTTGTATATAAATTTCTTTTTTCCCTGCGAAGAGGACTATCGTGTCAGTTGGTTTTGAATCATTTTTTCTGCGGAGGAAGGTGAATGTATCTATAGAGTGGACTGGTATTTTCTGAAGATTCGCGATGAGGTTTGCGACTGTCACTCCGATACGGAGACCTGTGAATGAACCTGGCCCTTGTACTACAACGAGACGAGTAAGGTCTTTGAAATCGAGCTTCTTTTTCTTCAAGAGTGAATGGATGTTTGGGAGAAGTTTCTCGGCTTCATCGTTCTGAGTTTGCCAAGAGTCTTCTGCCAAGACTTCTTTGTCTCTGATGAGTGCGATTGCTGTCGTGCGTGAGGCTGTATTTATTCCTAGTGTTACCATAATTGTTGGACTTTTGAGTTGTTGTAATAGTATTCGAGGATTTCTTTGTATGTTGAGCCGGCTTCTGCCATGCCTTTTGCTCCGCATCCGCTCATTCCTACTCCGTGCCCGCGCTGCTCCTCTCCTGCGCAGTATGGATCATCTTTTGATATCAGGTATGGAGCATTCCAGTTCCAAACTTTTTTTGCGCTTTTTGTTTTGCCGTTGCTTGAGCTGAAGTATGGAGTTTTTATTAGATGTCCTTGATATGTGACGACTTCACCTGCCGTGTCTTCTACTGCTTTTGCAATATTTGGGGCTCTGAGTTCGTATCCATGACCGAGGTATTTTTGTGAGACAGCTGGGTCGTCGTTCAAGTGATATGGTGCTCCTGGGAATTTTTCTGCGTAGTGCATGTAGAATTTTGCGTATGAGCGTGCTGCGACTGTTATCGCTTTTATTTTCTCGTATTCTGCTAAGTTTGGTTCCTCCGCTAGGCCTTTCAGGTAATCTTCCAATGGCAGTTCGTTTATCACCATGTATTCACCATTTTCTAGGCGGAATTCAATAGCTCCGCGGAAAATATTGTCATTGTAGTCTGGATTCCAAGCTGAGATTCTCTTGAAGCTTTCTATTTCTAAAAAAGCGTCTGACTTTGCTTTTAATTGGAGTGGCTTGGTTGATTTTGCGACAATTTTGTTTGTGATGGCAACGTACTTCCCTGCTGATTTTTCTAGACGGATTGATTCTCCTGCGTCGAAAGTTTCTAGCAAGTCACCGTCGCTATCGTATAAGTAGAATTCTTTATTGCTTGTTATTCTTGGGGCTGTAAATGTGCTAATCCTTATTCTTATATTTCCGCCTTCGTCTTCTGCGAGATCTGCGTTTGAAACAGTCACTTCATCCGCATCATATGCGTACACTTCGCTGGTTATTTCTTTCCGCTCTTCTTCCTGCGTTTTCTTTTTGATCACATCATAATGGATCGACATCCATTTTTTTACGAATCGTTCTCCTTTGATTGTGGGGACTATCACGAAAGATTTGTTTGTGGCTGGAGTTGCGTCTTTTTTGACTTTGACCGTTATATTTAATGATAATTCTTGGCCTGGTTTTGTTTCTTCTCTTGTGAAATGTTCTTTTATAACTTCCAAGGAATTGTCGTGTCTGAGAATGAGATGTATGTCTTCTTTGTTCCAAGTTTCTGAGCCAGTGTTTCTCAACTTAACTGAAAGGACGTATGAAGTTCCTTGTTCGAGTTTTCTGTCTGAAGTGAGGTCCACCAATTCGCCTTTGAGTCCTTGTTCGTTTACGTTCGTGGTGAATGACAAGTATTCGTCGGATTCTTTTTGGAGATCGCCGTCACCTCTGTATTCGACTTGGAATTCTCCGTAATACTGTCCTGGAGTTTCGGGAGAGGTGTAGGCTTATGTAAATGATGCGTAATCGTATTCACCTGCTTCGTTTTCAGCGATTAT
>CAZBZZ010000143.1:0-2216 GCA_964496555.1 uncultured Candidatus Peribacteria bacterium | reverse complement strand
GAAAAACAAGACCGCGAAAACACCGCCAAAGAATATTACAAAAAAGCTTATTCATTAGGCAGCGGAAACTCGATCTCAAATTTGGCAGCAATAAGATTTAATAATATATTAAAAGCAGACATTACGTCTCCATATTCCCCATAACCTCACTCATAACCTCATAAACTATGACAGTAATATTACCAGCTATCTGGGTTGGATTCCTAGGAGCAGCAATCGGAAGTTTCATCAGCGTCCTCGTTTTTAGAGTAAAAAAGAAGAAAAAAGGCATCCTAATGGGTCGCTCAATCTGCCCAAGCTGCAAGAAGCCACTCAAATGGTATCACTTAATTCCAGTCTTCAGTTTCTTGTTTTTAAGAGGAAAATGCGCAAATTGCGGCAAACGCATCAGCGTTCACTACTTCGCTATCGAAGTTCTGACCGCAGCAGTTTTCATCCTAACTTTCTTGAAATGGAACTTCTTAAGTTTCGTACCAAGTTCAGTAGATCCATCAATCTATCTTTTTGAAATCGACTGGAAAGTTTTCGAAATATTCTTATTCTATCTGGTTGAAATGACTCTAATGATGGCAATCTTTTTCTATGATTTGTTGTACCAAGAAATCCCAGACAGATTCTCACTACCAGCAATCCTCATCGGAATACTAGCTGCCATAGCATTCGGAGTCCCAAGTTTGGTAAGCATAGGAATAGGAGTTTTGGTCATCGCATTATTTTTCGGAGGGCAAATCCTGTTATCAAAAGGAGCATGGCTCGGCGGTGGCGATCTAAGACTCGGCGTCTTATTAGCTGTATTACTCGGATGGGAAATGATGCTACTCGCACTCATCCTTGCATACGTATTCGGAGCATTTGTCAGCATCGTACTATTGGCAGCAAGCAAAGCCGATAGAAAAACAGCAATCGCATTCGGACCATTCCTAATAACAGGTGGACTAATAGCACTGTTTCTCGGGGAAGAAATCATAAGTTTTTATATATCTAGCGTAGGATTCTAATGACAAAAAACAAAGCACTTTTAATAATATTGGACGGATATGGTGAAGGGAAAGACTACCCCGGAAATGCCATAACACGCGCAAGCACACCATTCCTTGATGGCCTGCGAAAAAAATACCCGCACTGCCTTTTGAAAGCCGATTCAGAAGCAGTCGGCCTACCACCCAAAACAATGGGTGGATCAGAACCTGGACACTTCACAATGGGAGCAGGACGTGTAGTTTGGCAATCCCTCGAAGAAATCAACAGATCCATCCGCAAAGGCCGCTTCAACAACCTACCAGCACTCAAAGGAGCCATTCGCAGATGCAAAAGAAACACATCAGCTCTTCATCTACTAGGAATGATCTCTGATGAAGGCGTCCACAGTCACCTCAACCACCTCTATGCTCTCTTGAAGCTCGCAAAAAAGAAACACATCAGTCACGTCTACATCCATGCAATTACAGACGGTCGAGACGTTCCAGAAAAATCAGCACAAAAATTCATTCGCAAAATCGAACAAAAAATCCGCGAACTAAAACTCCAAGACAAAGCAAAGATAGCAACCATCGTAGGACGCTATTACGCAATGGACCGCGACACCAATATCAACAGAACAAAGAAAGCATACAACCTATACACAAAAGGCAAAGGCCGCCGAGAAGAAACTCCACTCAAAGCAATCAAGAATGAATACGCTCGCGGCACAAAAACCGACTATTATATTGAGCCAATCCTCCTCGACAAAGCTGGCCTAATTCAAAAACAAGACTCTGTCGTTTTTTTCAACTACAGGACAGATCGCGCAGCACAAATAACAGAGATGTTCGAGAAACAACTAAAACCATACATTGTTTGCTTCGGCCCATACAGCAAAAAATCACCAGTCCTATTCCCTGCCCCAATTGTGAAAAACAACCTCGGCTCGATTCTCGCACAACGAAACAAAAAACAACTCCGCATCGCCGAAACAGAAAAATACGCACACGTCACCTTTTTCTTCAATTCACAAATAAAAAAGCCTTTTAAAGGAGAAAAACGCATTGTGATCCCCTCTCCAAAAGTTGCATCATATGCAGAGAAACCAGAGATGAGTGCTCCAGAAGTTACAGATGCATTGATCAGAGAATTTGAAAGTCGTCGCGAATACGATTTCATCGCCTTAAATTTCGCGAACTGTGATCTAGTCGGACACTCAGGATCAATCCCAGCTGCGAAGAACGCAATCAAAACAC
>CAZBZZ010000142.1:0-2270 GCA_964496555.1 uncultured Candidatus Peribacteria bacterium | reverse complement strand
ATTATCTCCAAGAACGACACAAACATGATCGCCACCTACAAAACGCTCTGCCAAACTCAAGGCCTGAGCTATCCCACCAGCTTCCTCCTGAACCTCGTAAGATATGCGCATACCGAGTTTTGCTCCAGATCCAAGGAGTTCAAGGAAATGCCCAGCATGTCCTTTTCCAGATACGATCAGTACATCACGGATCCCAGCTCTCTTCAAAGCGAAGAGGGGATAGTAAATCATTGGTTTACTATAAACGCCAAGGAGATGCTTGTTAGTCACCTTTGTCAGCGGATGAAGTCTACTACCTGTTCCCCCAGCTAATATGATTCCTTTCATACCTGTAACCTAACACCAGAACTAGATTTTGTAAAGGTAATCGGCGAGCGCGTCACCCCATTTGCGCATTTTCGGAAGTTTTGTATTCAAGAGGATCGAATTGGAAGGTCTTTGTGCAGCCGTTCTGTAGTCTGCAGTTCCTATTTTCCCGACCTTCACAGCCATCTCTCTCAACTCAAAAATTCTCAAAGCAAATTCGTACCAACTACAATAATCATCATTTGTCAGATGGAAAACACCATATTCAGGCAAATGATCGGGCCATTTCATGATGAAGTTATCTATTACGGCTCGAACCAGGTCAGGAGCATAAGTAGGAGCTCCAAATTGATCTCCAACGACATTTAATTCGGGCCTTTCCCCAGATAGAACCTCTTTCCCCAGCCTCAGCATCGTATCAACAAAATTCCCACCTCCAGTTCCGGCAGGACGAGGCCCATAAAGCCAAGAAGTCCTAATAATATAGTGTTTTACCATTTCTTTCTGAATGAATTGCTCACCCCTAAGTTTGGTGTCTCCATAAGTATTCAAAGGATTAGCAATATCAGATTCGCTGTAGCCATCCGGTGGTTCCTTCCTCCCGTCAAAAACATAATCCGTACTGAAGTGAATCAGCCGCGAACCATGTTTGTTGCAAAGCTTCGCGATCGATTTTACGGCATCAGCATTCAGCTTCATCGCGTCTTTCTTCTTGAATTCAGACTCATCTACATCAGTATAACCAGTACAATTAATAACAAAGTCAGGTAAGTGAAATTCAAAAGTCCTCTTCAAAGCGCCAAAGCTCAAAACGTCAAGATCATCCTTGTCAGTAGCGGCAAGTTCAACTTCAGGCAAATCATCCAAAGCCTTAGCAAATTGACTTCCCAACATACCATTTTTGCCTAAAAGAAGGACCTTCATACCTTCTACGAGTTAACAAATTTCAAGATATCTTTCACTACATTCTCAAGCTTCACATTTTTAGCTTCTGAACCTTCTGTTCGCTCTTTCCATTCAACACCTCCAGCCTCCATTGAGCGTTTACTCACAACAAGCCTCAAAGGTATCCCAACTAGATCCGCGTCCTTGAATTTCACTCCTGGAGAACAGTCACGATCGTCATAGAGGACTTCGACGTCTTCATCCAACAATTCTTGGTACAATTTGTCCGCTGCATCCAGAACTTCCTGGTCAGATCCGAGAGAAGCCATATGTACATGATATGGAGCGACAGACTTTGGCCAAACTATTCCATTGTCATCATGACTCGCTTCCGCAATAGTTCCAACCAAACGTGTGTTTCCAATCCCATAACAACCCATCACTACAGGTTGGAGCTTTCCGTCAGGACCAGATACTTTGAATTCAGCATCTTCACTGAATTTGGTTCCGAGCTTGAATATGTTCCCAGCCTCAACAGCAACCATTTCCTTCAGAGCTACGTCGCACGTAGGACATTTAAATGCACCCTTCACTTCAACGAAATCAGAGAAGTCATCTATTTGGAAATCACGGCCAACATTAACATTGATATAATCTTTCGCAGGAGCGTTTCCGCCAGTCACAAAATTCTTCACATTCTTGATCGAATGATCAGCCACAAATCTCAATCCTTCAGGATTACCAACAGGAGAGATATAACCTTGAACAAGTCCGGCTTTCTTCAGAGTCTCAGGACTTGCAGGCCTCAACAATTTACCAAAATATTTTTCCAATTTATGATCATTAACACCCAAATCACCTCTGATACAAACTCCCACCAAGCCTCCTTCTTCAAGTTCGTACACAACTGTCTTCAAAATCTTCCATTCAGGTACATCATGAGCCTTTGCATTATCCGCGACTGTGAATCCTCGTTCCATATCTATACCTTTCAAAGGTTCTTCTTTCTCTTCCGGTTGATCAGGATCTACTATTTTCCCTTCAGCAACCTCTAGGTTTTGAGCTTTTCCACATTTATC
>CAZBZZ010000141.1:0-2354 GCA_964496555.1 uncultured Candidatus Peribacteria bacterium | reverse complement strand
GCTAATCAAATCTCTAACGCTCGTCCAGGGGCTAGTAAAGATAATCTTGATTCTTATATCAGACGTCTTGCTGAACTTGAGAATGTTTGTGGTGAGTTTGAAGGAGTTGATAAATCGTTTGCTGTTCAGGCTGGTACGGAAGTCAGAATATTTGTTAAGCCTAAGGAGATTGATGATCTTGGTGCTATCAAATTGTCGCATGGAATTGCTAGAAAGATTGAATACGATCTACAGCATCCAGGACCGGTGAAAGTTAACGTTATTCGTGAGACGCGGAGTGAGGCGTTTGCGGAGTAAAATGTTTGCTTAAAACATATATTAAGGTAAAATCTTACTTAGTATTTTTTTAACCTTATTTCTATGAAAAAGCTTATTGCTTTACTTGGGGGTGTCGCACTGGTTGCGATGAGTTTGCTGACCGCTTTTGGGTTCAGCGATGTTACTCAGGATGACTTTTATTTCGACGCAGTTTCTTATCTTGAGGATGAATCCTTGGTGACTGGTTATGGTGATGGGACTTTTGGTTATAGCTCTGAAATAAATAGAGCTGAGCTAATTACTCTTGTTGTGAGGGCTAAGTTTGTTTTGGAGCAGGGAGTGGGAGTTGAGATTGAGTTGGATCCTGCTGATTGTGGTGGGGATATTTTTACAGATGTTGAAGAAGATAATTGGTATGCTGGATCAGTTTGTTATGCGAAATTAAGTGGTTGGATTGAAGGCTATGATGATGGGAGTTTTGATCCTACTAGGGATGTGAATTTTGTTGAGGTTTTAAAAATTGCGATGATTGCTTTTGGTATTGATTATGATAAGGAGACTACTCCTTGGTACAAAGGGCTGGTAGAGGCGGCTAGTGCGAAAAATCTAATTCCTTTGACTATTGATTCATTTGGGAAAAAGGTTTCAAGAGGAGAGATGGCTGATTTGATTGCTCGTGTTTTGAAATATAATGAAGGTGATTTGGATGAATTCTTGGGTGACAAGGCTGATTATGTTGTGACTTTTGAAACGATTGAAGATGGAGAAGATATGTCTGTGATTTGGGATATGCCTGATCAGACTGAAGGAGAAGGTGAGGGTGGTCAGTATAATTTGCCATCTGATCTTTTGTGGGATGATTTTAATGCTTATTTTGTAGTTGGGGCTGATGGGCAGGTTCCTACAGGATATAAGAAAATTGAGAATACAGGTATGTTGGGTGATGAAATTGATTTGATGAGTTCGACTCCTTTCCAGTCTATTTTTGTGGGAGGAATCTTTTTAACATCTGAAACGGGAATTGGAGTTGAGAATGAAGATGGAGATATTTTGTATTTTGCGGTGAGTGCTTCTTTCCAAGATGGGTCTAGGGATAATTATATCATGAAGTACGATCAGGCTGTTGATGAAACTGATATATTATTTCAGTATCTAAATGCTGAAGGAGATAAGTTGTATTTATGGGGTATTGATCCTGTGAATAATTATGCAATATTTAGTGTTGAGGTTGCTGATTTTCAGATGCCAGGATGCTCTTCTGCTTGGCTTGATTTAGATCTCAAATATATCGAGATTGATAGTGGAGATGCGGATTTGATTCCTTATGATGTGCCAGAGTGGAAAACGGAAGCAGTGCTGGAATCTTTACTTGGTTGTGATTAAATAAAATCTTAACTTAAAAAATATGAAAAAGTTTGTATCGGTGCTTTTAGCACTGGGTATGTTGTCTACCTCTGTTGTTTTCGCAGAGTTTGATGATGTAAGTGAGGCGAATATTTATTCTGATTCGGTCGATTTCCTTGAAGCTGAGGAGGTTTTGACTGGGAATACTGATGGGACTCTTGGTTATTATGATCCTATTAATCGTGCAGAGTTGTTGACTATTATTTCGCGTGCTGTTGATGTGCAGCTGGATACTGCTCAATGGATTGCCTATGATAGCGATGAATGTTTTTCTGATGTTGCACAGGGAAAATGGTATACAAAGCATGTTTGTTATGCTGAAGATGTTGAATGGGTCGGAGGATATGATGATGGGTCTTTTAGACCTACTGATCCTGTTAATTTCGTTGAGGCTTTGAAGATTTTGGCTAAGGCTTTTGATATTGATTATGATGAAAACTCAAGTCCTTGGTACAAGGATTTGGTTGAAGAATCTTCGGACAAAATGTTTATCCCTCTTACTATTGGTGAATTCGGACAGGAGATTACAAAGGGGGAAATGAGTGATTTGGTTGGTAGGGTCTTGAAGTTTAAAGCTGGGGAGTTGGATGAATGGATTGGGGAAGGGTCTGAATATGTGGTTACTTACGAGATGCTTAAAAATAAGGATAGTTTTTTCTTGGATGGTCTTGATGGGATTTGGGATGAACCTG
>CAZBZZ010000140.1:0-2408 GCA_964496555.1 uncultured Candidatus Peribacteria bacterium | reverse complement strand
ATAACCTATTGATTTACTGTTCATGTACTCTAAGCCAGCTATGTCGAATACTAGATTCAACTTTCCCGGTTTTTCTTCTAGGATCTTGTATACCTCTTTTGATTTTTCATCGATATTGCTTTCATCCAGTTGTCCTGAAATTGTGAAAAGAACTGATTGTGAGCCGGCACCTGAAGGTAGGTCTTCGACTGCTATTGTTGCTTCTGCCATAATAATAATTGTTATTTATATTTTTTAAGCTTCTAGAACTAGGTGTGTCGGTGTAGATTCCGGAAGTCCAGATCTAAACCTTTTATCTTTAAGATGTTTTTTTACTATTACTCTCAATCCGCCTTCTTCTCTGTCTTCAAACTTTAATTCGTCACTCCATTCACTAACTATTTTAGCCAATCCCCTTCCCCTTATGCCTTTGAACTCGTGTCCTTCCTTTTTTTTCTCAGCAAGAAGCTTTTCCATTTCTTTTGCGGTTGTCTTCTTCTCTCCCGTTCCGGTGTCCTCCACTATCATTTCTATGTACTCATCTTTTTTATGCAAAAAACTAACTCTTATCTCTGCGTCTTCAGATGATCCGAACTCTATTGCGTTGTTGCAAAGTTCATCTATGACAGATTGCATTCTGTATGCCCACTTTTCTGCGAAATTAGTGGTGTTTTTAATCATAGACATAGTGAAATCTCGTATTCCAGAAATGAAATACGCATTAGTTGGAAGAGTGATAGTTATCTTCGTTGGTTTGTCTGTTTGTTTTTGTTTTTTATTCATTTCCATTGTTATATTATATCAGATTACCAACCTGTAGTCAAAGCTCAAGACTGTATTTCTTTGGATAATTTGATGATTTCTTTGAATGCTTTTTTTGTGAAAGAATCTTCTATTTTGTTGAGAACTTCTTCTTCCCTGATTGAATCTTCCACTGGCAGCGAGTTTTTCTTCTTTAATTCACCTATTTCTATTGCGACTTTTGCCCTTTTCTCAAGGAGTTTTTTGAGTTCTTTGTCTATTTTGTCGATCCTTTTTCTGAGTTTTTTGAGTTCTTTATGCATTTTTACTTGATATTTGTCTACTTTTCTAATAGATTACCTAGGCAAATCCGTTATTTCAAGAAAAAACTAATTATTATGACAGAGAAAATTTACCAAGAAATGGTGGCCAATGCGGTCCATTATGGTCACAGAACACACAAGTGGGATCCTCGAATGAGGAAGTATCTACACGGAGAAAAAGGAGGAATCCATGTTTTCAATCTGGAACTTACGTTGAAAATGTTGAATGACTCTCTTGATTTCATGAAAAAGTCTGTTTCAGAAGGAAAGACGGTTCTTTTTGTTAGTACTAAACCTCAAGCAATCAAGTTGGTTGAAGAAACTGCTAAGGATTGTGGGATGCCCTATGTTGTTACTAGATGGATTCCTGGTTTGATTACGAACTTTGGGACTATCAAGAAGAGAATTAAGTATCTTAAGGATCTTAAAGAACAAGAAGCTACTGGTGAATTTGATAAATATACAAAAAAAGAAGCTTCAAAACTTAAGAAAACTATTGAAAAACTTGAGACTTCCCTTGGAGGTGTTCAAGAAATGACTAGGAAACCAGATGTTATTTTTGTAGTTGATGTTGTGAAAGATAAAATTGTAGTAGAAGAGTCTAATAGAGCTGGAATCCCTGTTGTTGCTATCGTCGATTCAAATTCTAATCCTGAAGGTGTTGACTACCCTATTCCAGGGAATGATGATGCCGTTAGGTCTATAAATTACTTAGTTGGAAAGATTGCAGAGGCAGTCAAAGGTTCAAAAAAGGCAAAGAAATAAAATTAACCAAAATTAGTCATGGCAGTTACGTTGGATCAAATTAAAGAACTCCGTGAAATGACTGGAGTTTCAATGATGGCTTGTAAAAAAGCTTTGGAAGAAACAGATGGTGATATGGAAAAAGCTATCGATCTTCTTCGAAAAAAAGGTGAAGCTAAAGCTGTTGATAGAGCTGCTAGAGAGACTAACCAGGGGTTGATTGTTGTAAAAGAAGAGGGTGGGAAAGTTGCAATGGTTAAAGTTCTTTGTGAAACAGATTTTGTATCAAGAGGCGATGATTTTGTTGCTCTTGCTAATGATTTGGTTGAAAAATTATTCAATGGTGATGTTTCTGAAGGAGATACAGAGATCCCTGAGGTAAAAGAAGCTGTTCTGAAAATGGGAGAGAATATCCAGGTTGGAGAAATGAAAATTGTAGAAGGAGATGTTTTGGGGTCTTACGTTCACTCAAATAGTAGAATTGGAGTTATTGTTTCTTTGAAAGGAGGATCTGTTGATTTGGCTAAGGATGTTGCAATGCATGCGGCTGCTACTTCTCCAAAGTGTATTTCTCCTGATGAAGTCGACCAAGCTTTGGTTGATAAGGAAAAAGAAATTTGG
>CAZBZZ010000139.1:0-2412 GCA_964496555.1 uncultured Candidatus Peribacteria bacterium | reverse complement strand
CGCTGAACCAGAAGCTCCTGCTGTAGAACCTGCAGCTGACCCTGAAGCTCCTGCTGTAGAACCAGCTGCTGAGCCTGAAGCTCCTGCTGTAGAACCAGCTGTTGAGCCTGAAGCTCCTGCTGAAGAACCGGCTGTTGAGCCTGAAGCTCCTGCTGAAGAACCAAAAAAGGAAGAATAAAACAACCAAATATGAGACCCCTCATTCTCAAATCGCTGATGACAATATCAGCAGTTCTTGCATCATTAATAGTATCGATAATTCCAGCATCTGCTGAATATTATCCACCTGAGAACTGGGAAATAACTAATTTCCACTCATCAATTTTCATAAACGAAGATTCGAGCTTGAGGATCACAGAAACAATCCAAGCAGATTTCACAAACGAACGCCATCACGGAATCATAAGATCAATTCCATACAAATACCCTGCTCGCTTCGGTACATTCAAAACAATCAAAATCAAACTGGAAGAAGCAGTCGATGGTTCAAACAAAGAATGGGACACCTCAGTTTCAAAAAAAGGAGGATACTACAACATCCAAATGGCAACCGAAGACTGGAGCTATCTAACCGGACCTGCAACTTTCCACCTCACATATGAAGTAGAACGAGCAATGAACTTCTTCACCGAAAAAGACGACAACGGAGCCCCTGAATTTTTCACACATGACGAACTATACTGGAATATAACAGGAAACGAATGGGTAGTACCCATAGCACAATCTTCAGCAGAAATTCACCTCCCGTATCCGATTGAAAAACAGGACATAAACACACTCTGCTACACAGGAGAATTTGGATCAACCGATCAAAACTGCAGAGCATACGCATCTGATGACAAAACAATAAAAGTAACAACCAGAAGACCACTAGAAACATACGAAGGATTAACAGGTGTAATAGCACTTCCTTTAGGAACCATCACTCCACCAACGATAACAAAACAAACATTGTGGTTCCTAGCAGACAACTGGCCACTTCTAATGCCATTCCTCGTATTCCTAGCATTGTTCCTTCTTTGGATGGCAAAAGGCCGAGACCCAGAAGTAGGCAACGACACGGTAATCCCACACTATAAACCACCCCGAGGACTGCGCCCAACAGAATGCGGAATAATAATAGATGAAAAAATCCACCCAAGAGACATCACCGCAACCATCATCGATCTCGCAGTAAGAGGTTTTATAAAAATTGAAGAAGTCTCAAAAAAAGGCTTAATCAGAAAAAAGACAGATCACCGACTCACTCTCGTCAAAAACCAAAAACAATCATCTTTAACAGACTTCGAAAAGAAAATTATGAGAGCCCTCTTTTCAGAACCAAAAAAGGCAGAAGACATCTTAAAACTTTTCTCAATACTCAAAAAAGCAGACAAGAAAAAGGATCACAAATTAATAAAAGAAGTCACCCAAGAAAGAAAATCAGTCCTCATTTCAGAACTAAAAAATTCATTCTACACACACCTTCCGCTGATAAAAAAATCCGTCATAGAGAAACTCGTCAAAGACAGATACTTCCCGTCAAGTCCAGCAAAAACAAGAGGAAGATACATGGGATTCGGATTCGCAACACTCATAATCACATTCTATATAGGAGAAATAATATTTGTTGAATTCGGAGCATTGATGGTCGGAGCACTCATAGTATCAGGAATCATCGTCTTAATATTCGGGAACTTCATGCCAAGAAAAACACACAAAGGCCGAGAAACCTACTACGTCCTAAAGGGACTCTACGAATACATCAACACAGCCGAAAAAGATCGCATGGAATTCCAAGAGAAAGCCAACATATTCTTCGAGAAACTACTCCCATATGCAGCCGCTTTTGGACTCACAAAAAAGTGGACAAAAGCTTTCGACAAACTCATCACAAGCCCACCATCTTGGTACAAACCAGCAAGCAGATCTCACTTCAGCTATCTCCATTTTTCAAACAGCCTAAATAGCATGCACAACAACATCACCTCAAACATAATCTCACGCCCAGGCGGAAAAGGAGGAGGTGCATGGTCAGGCGGCAGCGGATTCTCCAGCGGAGGTGGCTTCTCAGGCGGCGGCTTCGGTGGAGGCGGCGGACGTGGAATTTAGCAGATTGCAATTGACTCAAAACCCCACAGAGGCTAATATCCTCTCCTGATTTAACTTACACAAAACATGCAAGCACCAAGACCCTTAATGGAAAGCCTGGAACAATACTCACCAGAAATCGCACAAATAGTGAGAGACATTTGTGAAGCCCTAACACAAGCACAAGAAATAAAAGAAAAAAAAGATTCTCTTTTTGAAATAGCAACAACAAACAATGGAACCAAAACAACAACTACATGCGAAACAAACGCCCGAGCAGATACAATAAACGTAACAACCATTCGAGAACAAACACTGGCCTTAGTAAACTTTCTTCGACCA
>CAZBZZ010000138.1:0-2424 GCA_964496555.1 uncultured Candidatus Peribacteria bacterium | reverse complement strand
CAAAAGCATACCCATTCAATATCGCAGCAACCTTAACAAATCTTTTTTGAGTGTCAGTAATCTCCTCAACAATAACATCCAAAGCTTCTATCTCCTCAAACACAGCTTCAACTTCATCAACAACGTCATCAACAGTTACCTTATCAACCAACGCTCCTCCCAAAATATCTTCTTGTACATCCAGAATGCCAGTCACTTGCTCCTTCTCTAACAAATAAACCGCATATCTTTCACGATGACTCGATCCATACAAAGACGATTTCGAATACTCGACACTATTCAAGTATCCCCAGAAATCACCAACATCCTCCAATTCCTGTTCAAACAATTTAATTACAGCCGCTCGAGATTTATTCGAAGGCATATACTCATCAATACTCTCTATCAAATAACTCATCAATCCCCTAGCCTCATCAATTTCTATATCCTCCTCAAAGAAATATTGAATCAGCCTTTCTAGCAATTCGATCTTCCTATCAACAAAACTCTGCTTTAACTCCTCCTTCAACTGCCCACCCGAATAAAGAGCAAACAATTCGCGCTCAACCGCATCTTTCATATCAAAATACTTCATCTGATAAAGATCAGAAAAATTAAGTAAGAAGGTATCAAATATCTGATTATAGAAAGCCAAAAACCTCTCATTCAATTCATTATTACTAGTAAATCCAAACAAATCTTCCACTGATTCATAAGTCGATTCAAAAGCAATTTCCACATCACTACTATGATAAGCCCCCAATCTCAAAGCCAATAAATACAAATCATCATAATTAGAAGTTGCTTGATCAATCAAAAAGTCAAAAACCATAAATTCCGGATCCGAAGAATCAAAAGCAGTCAATCTCTTGAACCAATTTGAGAAGAAAATATCAGAGAAACCCTCTTCAGAATTCTCAAATTCATCCAAAGCATCCGAAGCTTCACTAGCCACATTAGCTAGCAACGCCTCATAGACATATTTATTCAAACGATCCAAATATTCACTCTCTTTTTTTGCCTCAAAAACAACCAAATTTTCATTCAACCAATCAAAAAGAGAAGATGAAAAATCTTTCATATCATCGTAAGTATTTTCAAAATCCTCCCTATAAAATTCCTTCAAAGACTCCCTAAACTTGATTCCATCAGAAATGTTATCCTCAACAAAATCCTCCTCGTACATAGCTTCAGAAATGAAATCATACGAGAATTCCTTTGCCAATTTTGAGAACAATAAATATCCCAATTTGCTGCTAACACGACTCATCGGAATCTCAATCATTATTCCCTCAGGAATCAACAAAACATTGTCTAACACATCGTTATATTCATCCATATACCCACCATACTCGGTAGGTTCCCCCAAAACACCTACATATAAATTCCCATGATAATTCCTAATACTAGCCACCTCCCCATCATAAGAAACATCAAAGTTCGAATAAGCCGGAATCAAATAAACTTTTCCATCTATAACTATATTCACCTTCGATCCCAAAGAAGCAAAATTTCCCCAAATTCGCCCTTCTTTCATACTGAAAATATATTCCTCAAACCCAGACTTTTGCAGTCCAGCCCCATCATATTCCAACACATTCGCAACCTCACCATCATCACTCACAACATAAGCATTTCCAGGTATATTCACACTATTACCATCATATTGAACCTCATCTATATAGGTAGACACATATGGATCTACAGACTCTTCCCAAAGATAATTTCCTACGAGAAGAATCACGCAAAAAAGTGCAAAAAAACCAGCCCTAACCAAAGCTTTCATTTTTGAATTCTTTGATTTGGCGATCTTGCCAGCTACTTGTTTTTCAGACTGTTTTTCGTCCATTTAAATATAGTTTTATCCCATTATTATACCATTTTACAGGTTAATTATCAACTCTAGACATCGCATCTAAAAAGATCTAGACTTGTCAGGTAACAAACCTCACCCTAAACCTAATAAATCCTATGAAAAAATTCATTACTCTGCTTTTCATCTCAATTTCAGCATTTTTAGTCTTCGGAATTGAAGCTTTTGCATACTCAGACGTCTCACAAAATCACAAATATTACGAAGAAATCACATACCTCGAATCAATGGGGCTTCTACCTGATGATAGTAATCTTTTCAAACCTGATGATGTAATAACTACAAAAGATTTTTACCCAATCCTTCTAACTTTCGGCCAAGCCGACATAGTGAGTTCAGACGAAGTGGACCTTCCATATGAAGACGTTTCAAACTCAGCCACCTACAGCAAATACATCCAAACAGCAATCAACCTAAATATCCTAAAACCACTTCTTCGCGACCCAAATCTATATCCAGATAGAAGCGTTCGAAAAAGACAAGTTATAGAACTTTTATTCGACACATTAGGAGTAGGCGTCAATAAATTATTCGACAAATCAGATTACCCATTCACAGATTTAGACGTGAAC
>CAZBZZ010000137.1:0-2439 GCA_964496555.1 uncultured Candidatus Peribacteria bacterium | reverse complement strand
TTAGAACAAGTCCCGAACTCAAGTAAAGGGGTTACTTAACCCCGGGGCCTAAGAACCCGGGTTCAACTATACCCCCTACTGAAGCTCGGGATCCTCCTCCGGCTCAACAACCTCCTCAACCTCAGAATCATTAGAAACCTCTGCCAAGCCACCCATCACTCCAGATTCCAAGAAAGCTCCAAAGAACGCACCCAAATCAAAAACTTCATAATCAACAGGGGGCTCAACTGAGAAAGGCATATTCAAATCATATAAATCCGCTACAAATTCAACCGTAGAAATCTCATCAGTATCAGCACCAGACAACTCCAACTCACCATCAACCTTCACAACAGTCCCAGACATCCCATCAACCCACAAGTCACCCTCAAATCCAAAAACAGAAGCAAGCCCAAGCAATCCATAACTAACATCCTCTGTCATCTCCACTCCATTAATTTTCGCACCAGCCTCCATATACGCATACAATCCCGCTTCGTCCAACTGAACGTTATAACGATGAGCGTTATATCCATTCACACTCTCACTCCCTTCAAATTTAATTTCTTTAAAGAACTTAGAAGCCAACACAAGTTCGCGCCCTTCTCTCTCAGCACCAACCAATTGATCAGCAGGAGTTCCAAAACCACCAGTAGCAAATCCACCAGCAGCACCCCCAGACTCAATCTGCCACCAAGGCCCAACAACAGTAGTCAAAAAAGCAGTAGGGAAATTAGGAATCTCTGGAATATCCAAAAGCTTAACGAATAAAGACTCTTCCGCATTCTTCAAAGAAACATCAAACCTGAAATCCCCCTGTGTAGAGTCATTGATTTTCGCCACAAGAGTAATTTCAGCCCCCAGGTCCTCTGGATCCAAGAAACTATAAGCACCAGTGACATCAACATCAGCTCCCAAATTCATCCCTCTAGAAGAATCATTCAAATCCATATCAAAAGTCGCTTCAACCCTCAGAGACTCAGTCCCAAAAAGATTGTAAACAGCCTGTTGCAAATAAGCAGAAGAATCCTCAACCGGATCCTCTTCCCCACAACCAGTCAATCCAAACACAGAAAACACAGTAATCATTGAAACAGAAACGAACCCCGCCAATGATCTTTTCAAACTAAACATAATAATAAAGTTAAAATACAAGTAAGCTAATTCTAGAAGACCGTATTGTAATGTCAAACATTTTCAGTAAAATATAGCAGATGGACCAACCAGATCTCTTCAAAAAATCAGGTGTGAGAAAGATAAAAGCAAATGGAGTAAACATCTCCATTATTATTTCGATGACAATCATAGTAATCCTATGCGTTTTGATCATAAAAGTGATATTGAGCATCGATTTCAAGACTCTGCTACTGGCAGCTGGTGAAAAATTAGACACAGACTCTCAAGGCCACACAAATGTCCTAATAATAGGAACTGGAACAGACGACCACGACGGAGCTCACCTCACAGACACATTGATAGTAACAAACCTAGACCAAGAAACAGAGAGAGCTTCAATGATTTCAATCCCAAGAGACATGCATATAGAAGACGATCTTCTTCCAACACCTCGAATCAACGAGATATTCTTTTACGCACAAGAACACTTTGGAAGTGAAAAGGAAGGCCTCGAATATTTAATAGAAAAAGTTGAAGAACTATCAGGTTTAGATATTCAATATTATGTAAGAATAGATTTTAAAGCATTTGAAGAAATCATAGACGCACTAGGAGGAATAGACATAAACGTTCCCGAAAGCATCTACGACCCATTCTATCCAAAAGAAGGAACTCTCTACTACGAAACATTCCAGGTTTCAGCAGGACAACAACACATGACCGGAGAGACAGCCTTGAAATACGCACGTAGCCGAAAAACAACCTCAGACTTCAGTAGATCAGCCCGCCAACAACAAATCATTTACGCAATCAAAGAAAAAGCCCTCCAAACAAATTTCATACTGAACAAGGACAAAATAAAAGACCTCCTATCTTCAATCAACGACAACATCCAAACAAACTTTGCTATCAGAGAAATGATAACTCTTGGCGGACTTGCTGAAAACTTCTCTCGAGACAAAATCAATTCAATCCAAATCCACGACGACCCTGTCCAATGCGGAGGATTCCTATACGCACCAGATATAGAACTATATGGCGGCGCATTCGTACTGACACCAGCAGGTGGCCCAGAATACATCACAAAATTCTTCGACTTAATCGCAAACAACCAAGAAGCATTCTCAGAAAACCTAAAAATCCAAGTCCTGAACGGAACACCAACTCCAGGGATAGCCGCAGAAAACAAACAAGTCTTCCAAAGATATTGCCTAGACATCACCAGATTCGGAAACGCACGATCACAAGCCATCACACAAACAACCATCTACTACCACATGCTTCCCCTCCCAAAAGAAAAACCTGAAGACATAACCGAATACTACATCCCAAAAACCGTCAAAC
>CAZBZZ010000136.1:0-2475 GCA_964496555.1 uncultured Candidatus Peribacteria bacterium | reverse complement strand
TCTTCAAACCGGATCTCCAACTTCCGAGGATGAACATTCACATCAATCAATGCAGGATCAATCTCAATATTCAAAACAAAAACCGGCTTCTTCCCCTCCATCAACAACGATCGAAAAGCATCCTTCACCTTGAAAGCAATCAAATAATGAGAGATAGGACGCTTATTCACAAAAATATATTGGTGCTTGCTATCCGACCGAGAAATCACAGGTTTTCCCACAAATCCCTCCAATTTAAATTCACTTCCCCCATAAAAAACAGGCAACATAGCATCCGCGGTAGATTTCCCGAAAACATCCGACAAACGCCGTTGAAGGTCAACTCCGCCCGGTAGATCCATCACAACTTTTCCATTACTGACAAATTTGAAAGCAATCTCAGGATGCGCAAAAGAAACAGTGTTTAACCAAGAAATTATATGGTTTTGCTCAGTAGAATCCTTCTTCAAATAATTCCCGCGAGCAGGAGTATTGAAAAACAAATTATTAATCTCAATCACAGTCCCATCTTTCATTCCACAGTCTTGAATAGTCTTAACTTCACCCCCATCAATGACAATTTCAGTACCAGCTTCATCCGAAGCAGAAGAACTTTTGGTCTTCAAAATCATTTGAGAAACAGAAGCAATAGAAGCCAAGGCTTCTCCACGAAAACCCATAGTTTGAATCTTCCAGAGATCCGATTCTTCACCAATTTTACTAGTCGCATGTCTCAACAAAGACTTCTCAGCATTCTCGCGAGACATCCCATGCCCATTATCAGAAACACGAATCAAAGTCTTGCCTCCAGCTTCAATTTCGACGACTATCTCGGTTGCTCCAGCATCGATGCTGTTTTCGACCAACTCCTTCACCACACTCGCTGGACGCTCAATCACTTCACCAGCAGCAATCTGATTCACTAGATGGTCCGATAATATTTTTATTACACTCATAGTTTTATATTATTCCTTTTTCTTTCAAGTCATGGAGCTTTTTCAGAGCTTCCAGTGGAGTCAAATTATTAGGATCAACCTTTTTTAATTCCTCCAAAGCTTTGTGTTCACGCGGTTCAGTCTTCGCATCAGCTGAATCGGCCGCAGAATCATCTGCCGTAAACATATCAATTTGATTCTCATTAATCCGAGGCGTTCCATTCACAACTTCCTTCTCCAATTTATCCAAAACCCCTCTGGCTTTCATCACAACTTCCTTCGGCAATCCAGCCAATTTAGCGACCTCGATACCATAACTCTTACTCGTTCCGCCTTCAACAATTTTATACAAAAACACAACATCAGACTTGCCATCTTCATGCTTAGCAGCTCTTTCACTCACAGCAACGCTGAAATTTCGAGCCTTATCCATCCGAGCAATCAAATCAACCAACTCATGATAATGAGTCGCGAACAAAGTTTTCGCTCCTACGTGGTCATGGAGATATTCACAAATCGCCCAAGCAATACTCACGCCATCATAAGTAGAAGTCCCACGCCCAATCTCATCCAAAATGATTAAACTCTTCGCGGTCGCATTATGCAAAATAGTAGAAGCCTCAACCATCTCAACCATAAAAGTACTCTCTCCAGCTGCCAAATCATCAGATGCTCCTACTCGAGTGAAAATCTGATCAACCAAACTAAGCCGACACGATTTTGCCGGAACAAAACAACCGATATGAGCCAAATAAACAATCAAAGCAACTTGTTTTATATAAACACTTTTACCCCCCATATTCGGCCCAGTAATCAAATTCAAAACCCCATCATCGCCTCCCATGACACAATCATTAGGAACGAAATCACGCGCCAAACTCAATTGCTCAAGAACAGGATGCCGTCCTTCCTTAATATCCAAAACACCGGCCGAACTCTCAACTCCAGCCCCCTCAGCCCCAACAACAATCTCCGGCCTACAATACCCATTCCTCAAAGCAACTTCAGCAAACCCACAAATAGTATCCAGCCGCCCAACAGCCGCCGCAATACGCTTGATATCAACAATGCGCTCCACAACTTTCATCCTAATCCCGTGAAAAAGCTCGTATTCAAGCTCACGAATCCGATCAATGCTATTTAAAACTTTCTCTTCATAATCCTTCAATTCTGGAGTAATAAAACGCTCAGCATTCACCAGCGTCTGTTTGCGAATATAGTCCTCAGGTGTGCTATCCAGATTCGATTTGCTAATCTCGATATAATACCCAAAAACTTTATTATATTTAATCTTCAAAGATGAAATGCCCGTCCTCTCAATCTCGCGCTTCTGCATATCAGCGATGTACCCTTTTCCCTCAGTATTAATAGCCCTTAACTCATCCAACTCTTGATTGTAACCATCCGCAATCATCCCGCCCTCACGCACCGTCACAGGAGGTTCTTCTTTGATAGAAGCTCCAACAAATTCAACCAATTTAGTCATATCAACCAAGTCCTCGGCGGCCTCCTTCAAAAAACTAGCCTTAGCTTTCCCCAGCATACTTTTTAATTCAGGAAC
>CAZBZZ010000135.1:0-2513 GCA_964496555.1 uncultured Candidatus Peribacteria bacterium | reverse complement strand
ACTTTTGGAACGATGACGGCGAAAGCTGTTGTTCGGGATGTGGGAAGAGCACTTGGATACCCTTATGTTGAGATCGATCGATTGGCAAAAATGGTCCCTCAACCCATCCTTGGGAAACATGCTCCTTTGGCGGAGTCTATAAAAGAAGATCCCGATATGAAGAATGAATATGAGACTAACGAAAGGTCTAAGAGGTCTTTGGATTTTGCGATTCAGCTCGAGGGAACTGTTCGACATGCGGGAACTCATGCTTGTGCCGTTGTTATATCTGAGAAGCCACTTATTGAATATACTCCTTTGCAAAGAGCTACTGGCGGTGAAGAGCAAGATGTCGTGACTCAATATTCTATGAAACCTCTTGAGGAAATAGGCCTTCTAAAAATGGACTTCCTTGGTTTGAAAAACCTTACAATTATAGAGAAGACTAAGAAGCTGGCCAAGAGGATGAAAGACGTTGTTATAGATTTGGAGGATATGAATATGGAAGATAAAAAGACCTTTAAGCTACTTCAAAAAGCAGATACAACTGGAGTATTTCAGCTGGAATCCTCTGGGATGCGTAGATATTTAAAGGAATTAAAACCTAGTAAATTTGAGGATATTGTGGCCATGGGTGCCCTGTATAGGCCTGGACCTATGGACTGGATTCCGGATTATATCCGTGGAAAACATAATCCTAATAAAGTTAAGTACTTGCATAAGTCCTTCGAAAGTGTGCTTTCCGAAACTTATGGGGTTGCGGTTTATCAGGAGCAAATCCTTCAAATCGCTAGGGACTTTGCTGGGTTCTCATTGGGAGAGGCTGATATTTTGAGAAAAGCGGTGGGTAAGAAGATTCCGAAACTACTGGCAGAGCAGCGCGAAAAATTCGTAGAAGGTTCTGTGAAAGAAGGCCACAAAGAAAAATTTGCTAGAGAGGTTTTCGAAAAAGTGATTGAGCCTTTTGCTGGGTATGGTTTCAATAAGGCTCATGCGGCATGTTACGGGCTGATCGCTTTGCAGACAGCTTATTTAAAAGCCCACTTCCCTACTGAGTTCATGACTGCTTTGATGTGTAGTGATTATGGGGATACTGACAGAATTGTTTTGGAAATAAATGAATGTGAAGAAATGGGTGTAAACGTTCTTCCTCCTTCTATTAATGAATCTTTTGGGAACTTTACTATGGTAGAAGATAAGAAGATTCGCTTTGGGTTGATGGCCATAAAGGGAATTGGAGAAGGGCCAGTGAAAGAAATAATAGATGCTAGGCAGAAAACTGGGGAACCTTTTAAAGATATTGAAGATTTCTGTAGAAGAGTTTCCTTCTCGGTAATAAATAAGAAGATGGTGCAAGCGTTGGCATTGAGTGGTGCCTTTGATGAATTTGGGGATAGAAAACAAATCTCTGAAAGTTATGAGGAAATTTCGAAATATGCTAGGTACGTCCAGGAGTCACAAGCCCAAGGACAGACTGATATTTTTGGTGCTTTGGTCGATCAAGGAGTTGAAGCAGAACAGGATTTTTATTTAAAAGACGTTCCGAAGTCAACTGAGCTAGAGAGGTTGAAATGGGAGAAGGATTTCTTGGGATTATACGTGTCGAACCATCCTTTACACGGACTTCAAAAATACCTCAAAAAGAAAGGATCTCTGGTGAGTGAACTGAGCGTAAAGCAGGTTGGTAGACCTGTTAAAGCTGTTGGACTGATCACTAATGTAAGGAAAATATTAACTAGAGCCGGGACTTATATGGCCACTTTTACTCTAGAAGATCCCACGGGTAGAGTTGAAGCTACTGTCTTTCCAAAAATGTATCACCAATTATCACCACTGATCGTTGAGGATCAGGTTGTCGTTCTTGAGGGCAAGTTTGACAAGAGGAGGGATAACTACCAAATAATGTGTCAAAACTTAAAGAAGGTTTCTCTTGATGTCATGATTAAAAAGGCTAAAGAGCTACATTCCTATAAGCCTGAAGAAAAGTTCAACAGATACATTCCTATGATTAGTGAATTGCTTGCTCCTGATTCGGATGAAGAAGAAGGAATGAAAGATTTTGATGTTTCTGGGGTTAAAATAAAGAAGGGAGAAGTTTTTGGGAAACCGGAAGAGGGCGAAACCAAGGATGATTCGCCTGCCGACGATTACGTAATAGAGTTGCCTTCAGGGATTAATGCCAAACTTTTAAGTAAGATCAAAGAGCTACTTACAAAACATAAAGGAGAGAGAAATGTCGTACTTCATATTCCTTCGCAAAAATCCCTTAAAAGGATAAAAGTTCCGTTCGGAGTTTCTATCGACAAAAAATTTGAAGAAAAGCTAAGTTCACTTATAGAAACCTCTTCTTGAAAGCTCGTTCAAATAAATATATAGTTAGGCAGAAACTTAATCACTGATTTATGTATAGAACTTGTTTACTTGATTCTCTTTCAGCTAAAGACGATGGCAAAGATGTCGTTTTATCTGGTTGGGTTCACCGCAGACGTGACGATGGAGGAATCATTTTTATGGATCTTAGAGATCGATATGGC
>CAZBZZ010000134.1:0-2560 GCA_964496555.1 uncultured Candidatus Peribacteria bacterium | reverse complement strand
CAGCGATATGAAAGAAAGCACAAACACGTCGCTAATCAGATTGCAAACCTGGAGAACTTTACTTGTATGAGAAACAAATTGCAAGCACTAAGAAACAGCACATCACAATAGTCAAACTTGAATGTCAAACACCCTTAACCTGTTAAGGACGCCACGTGGCGTCGAACCAACCTGTAAAGATATTTTCTTTTTAGTGGTGCCCGGGGCGGGACTTGAACCCGCACGACCTTGCGATCACGAGATTTTAAGTCTCGCGTGTATACCAGTTTCACCACCCGGGCAAAGATCAGACCACTTAAAAAGTGGCTCACGAACCATTCTCAACACTTTCCCAAACAAAATCAACCAAAAACACTCCCCAAACCTGAAAACCACCCTCTCCTGCCTTGAAAAACACCCGATTTTCTGCTATAATTAACAGATTAAATTAAATTTAAATTATGGGAAATTTAGACAAATTCAAATCAAGCAAACCCGAACATCTCGTTCAAGCTCTTCTAAAACAAAGAGGGAATTTGTCGTCAGAAGTTCTAAAATCCCCAAAAACTGTCAGAGAAGATAAAGTTAAAAAAGAAAAACTCCCTGAATACGCATATTTAAGCAATGTAACAACCATTGAGGGAGGATCTGAAGGACCAAATCTAAGAGGTGGCGCACCAGGTAGAATCCATGGCAAAAAACGCACGATTGAATCAACCAAACAGGCAGTTGAAACTATCAACGAGAAATTCCATCCAAAAACAGTAATAACCTTCGAAGTTGGCAAGGATCACGAAGGAAAATCAGCAACAATCAAAGCAGAAATTGCAAAATGGAAAGAACTCGGAGTGAAAGTAATAGAACTTCCAATTGAAGAGACAGAAATACACAAACTCTTTGAGGAACCACTTTTTGAGAAAACACTTAAAGCCTTGCAAGCTCTAGACAGAGGTAAAACTCTCATACACTGTACTCACGGCCTCCACAGAGCCCGAGCCTTCACAGAAATTTGGCGAGCAACCAAAGGCATAGATACACGCCCAACACTCAATAAACTTCGACAATTTCAAACATCCGGAGGACATAGGGAATGTAAAAAACAAACAAATGAAATCATAGAAAGAATACTGAAACTCGACAAAACTCCAGCAAAATTACCACAACAAGTTTTAGAAGAAAAACTCCCAAGATACGTAAATAGTTTCACTCGCATTGAAGGAAACAACTACAGAGGTGGAATGCCAGGCCAAAAAGGAATGACAAAACCAACCTCCGCTGCGCAAATAGAAAAAGTAGTCGACAAACTCATGAGTCTAAAACCAAAGATCAAGACAGTAATTATACTAAACGGAAACAAACAAAAGGGCATAACCCAAGCAGAAATAGACACATGGAAAAAACACGGAGTAAAGGTAATATACATGAAATCTGGAACATCAACTTTCAAAGACTTTGAAAAAGAATACCCAAAGAAAATGTGGGAAGGATTCAAGGCACTCAACGAAGGTGGCACATTTGTTCATTGTAGACACGGAAGCCACAGAGCAGTTGCTTATGTAGAATTATGGCGCGCAACCCGAGGCATAGACCGTACAGAGGCAATGGACAGAAATACAAACTACAATGGAAGCCAATGGAAAATCAGAGAAAACACAAAAGCCTTAATCCCAAGATATTTAGCAAAAAGCAGAGGCGAAACAATCGGAACACTCAGAACAATTGAGGAAACCCCAGCAGAAACAGCTGCACAAATGACAATTATTGGAGATTCAATTGGAAAAGGTATTTCAAAAACAGGAATAAAAATAATCTCAAGCAAACACAAAATCACAGCGATAGGAAGAGCAAGATTAACGGGATCAATTAGCAAATCACAATTCGACAAAATCGATCCACAAAAAACTCCTTATTTAGTAATACAAGGAGGAACAAATGATCTTCACCACAAAGCAACTCCACAGCAAGTAGCTGAGAATCTTAGAGCACTATACAAAAAAGCAAAAGCCAAAGGATTCAAAAAAATAAGAGTTGTAACTATCCCTCCACACACAGACAGCCAACTCCCAGAAAAAGTACTTCAAACAAATCAAATTTTAAGAGAAATGGCAAAGAAAGGAGAGATTGAACTTTATGATCTCTACACAGATTACATGCAAAAAGACCCAACTTTAGAAGGGATAAGAAAAAACAACGTCCATCCAAATAGCAAAGGATACAAAATACTAGGAGAACTTCTCGTCAACCACATGAAAGGAACAAGAACAGCCACTAGCCCACTATACGCCGGCGAAGTAGGAGGCAGTTTGCTTCCAGGTTACGAAGCCTTTACCACAACCGAACACCAATCAAAACTCAGTCAAAAACTTCAAAAAGCCCTATTAGCTGAAATTGCAAAAATCGATGAAGCAACTCGAGCAAAAGACAAAACAACCATCGAAAGTTCAAGCATCAAAGACATCCGATTCAACACCGGCCTGCTCAACGGAAACGCAGACGAGGTACGAAAAGAAATGCACCGAAGATTAGCTCAATATACAACCCAACAAACTTAGAATTGCGTTTTTTCATGTCCTCAAATATC
>CAZBZZ010000133.1:0-2592 GCA_964496555.1 uncultured Candidatus Peribacteria bacterium | reverse complement strand
CTCTTGCAGTAAAACATGGCGAAGACGCAGAAAAAGGAATCCCACTTACCAACGGTCACTTGAATTTGAAAGACTTGATGAAACTCACAGACATTTACACTGCAGAAAAATACATAATGACTGAGGTTCAAGGCATCTACGCTTCTCAAGGTCAAACCATTAACGACAAGCACATCGAGATTATCGCTCGTCAAATGCTATCAAAAATTCGAATAATGGAAAGTGGAAACTCTAAGTTCCTTCCAGGAGAAATAGTTGACATCATTAGATTCGAAAATGAGAACCTGGCTCTGACAAAGAAAAAGAAGAAACCAGCACGAGGAGAAAGATTGCTCCTGGGTCTAACAAGGATCGCTCTACAAACAGACAGTTGGCTTTCTGCAGCATCATTCCAGGAAACAATCCGTGTATTAGTAGAAGCATCTACAACGAAGAAAATAGACCAACTCGAAGGACTAAAAGAAAACGTCATAATAGGTAAACTAATCCCTGCAGGAGAAACATACAGAAAAGAACATCTGGCTGAAGCAAAAAAGATAGAAAAAGAAGTAAGTAAGAGCGCTAAAAAGGAAGAAGAAGCCAGCGAAGCAGAATTGGAAGCGCTGCCAGTAATATAAACATTGCTATTTTCTCTTGCAATTAGCAAAACCATCATATAAATTAGGCAAGCCTTTAAACGGCCACACCCTATGCCAACAATAAATCAACTCATCAAAAAACCAAGAAAGACTCCTAAGAAAAAGTCGAAAAGACCAGCTCTTATGACTACTTTCAACACACTTGAGAACAGATCAAGCAACGTCAAGTGTCCACAGAAAAGAGGAATCTGTGTAAAGGTAACAACTATAACACCTAAGAAACCGAACTCAGCTCTCCGAAAGGTTGCTCGTGTCCGGCTAACAAACAAGGAAGAAGTCCTAGCCTATATCCCTGGGGAAGGACACAACCTACAAGAGCATTCAGTAGTAACAATAAGAGGAGGTAGGGTTAGAGACTTACCTGGTGTTAGATACCACGTTATCAGAGGATCTCTTGATACAGAAGGTGTAAAAGACAGAAAAAAAGGTCGCTCAAAATACGGAACGAAAAAAACAGCAAAAGCTAGTTAAATAAACTAAACCATGGCAACTACACAACAAAGAAGAGGAATATCATTCATCCCAGAAAGCTCTAATCCAACACAAGAGCGGTTTATTAATTATTTAATGAAAGACGGGAAGAAAACAACAGCTCGAAAAATATTTGGAAAAACTCTCAAAATTATCTCTAAGAAAACCAATTCAGATCCTGAAAAAGTTTTCCGGAAAGCTATCGACAACGTAAGACCTCAAATGGAGGTAAAACCAAAAAGAATCGGTGGTGCAGTATATCAGATTCCTTTAGAAGTTAATGGAGACAGACAAATTGCATTAGCATTCAGATGGATCCTAAAAGCAGCTAGAGAAAAGAAAGGAGCTCCAATGTCTCAAAGACTGGCTAACGAACTAGTCGAAGCTTCAAATGAACAAGGTTCAGCTATCAAGAAGAAACTAGATACTGCAAAGATGGCTGCAGCAAACAAAGCATTCGCTCATTTCGCGAAGTATTAGTAGTAAGATTTACGATCCAAAGCGAAATCAAAATCGCATTTTTGACGTAGCATTGGACGCTGATTTCCACACAAAAATAATAAAAACTCCCGAACTTAACCACCCCTTTTACTTAAGTCCGAACTCTACTATTGACTTCCCTCCCCCACTCCCTATAATACACCAGCAATCTTAAGTGGTTGCTTTTCTTAAAATACGAGATCAAGCCATATCAGACAATTCTTGATCCAGTTTAGAAATTTTATCCTCGGTGTCACGTTCATCATCTTCTTTCTTTCTTTCTTTAATTTTAGCATCTAGTTGACCAAAAGCCCCATTCAGAATATCATATATCACCCGTCTGGTTTCAGGCATCAGAATCCTCTCCATTTTAATATCTGAACCAACGACACAACGACCCTTAGTGTCATCATCGTAAAAATCCACCCTGGCCAAATGCAATTCTTTTTTTCCTGGTTTACAGAAAATTTTCACAACATCCTCCTCTTTCCAAAGCCCACTTCTCTCACCAGGAATCTTGGACGAAACAATATGTAAGCGTATAAACATATCACCCGAGTCGTCACAAACTCTAACAAAACCCTTCCGAACCTTCTGCCCCGCTCGGTCACCATAATTACCTGCTCTAGCTTCCAACCAAGTTTTACATTCAACAGTATACATCTTCCCAGCAATTTCTACCTCCAAAACCTGCACGCTAATCTCTTCCACTTCACCTGAATACGAATCATATTCATCAAAAGGCACCCCTCTATCCCTAGAAGCAAGCATATTAACTCTATCCAAAAGACCAATGCCCCTGCCCGCTACTTTTTCCATATCTTGCTTAGGGGTGCTTTCCAAATTCCCACCCTCATCAAGAGCTGGGCTCTCTCCATCCGATGTTTCATTGTCCGAAGGTATAAATTTTTCTGGACTCATATTGTTTTTTGTTATTTATTATTTATTTATGAAACTCCCACGAGCTTACGCTCGGGGTTTCAGCCTAATTCAAGCTTCGCTT
>CAZBZZ010000132.1:0-2769 GCA_964496555.1 uncultured Candidatus Peribacteria bacterium | reverse complement strand
ATTCGAACCCACGACCCCCTGGACCACAACCAGGTGCTCTAACCAACTGAGCTACGCTCACCACGATCAGGTCACGCACAAACATTTATTAAGCGCGCAACACTCGAGAATCTTATCTGAAATCCTCAATTCTCGCAACAAATTTTTCACGATCGGTCACGCCCGGGCATCACTTGAACGCCAAGTATTGTCCGGTCCTTTAGCGACCGGTCCCAAAACCAAAACAAAAAAACTCCCCCACTTGGGGGGAGTCAATAGATGTAGATTTAGGATGTCGTACGCCCTAGAAAGCCTAACGAAACCTATCCTACTGATTTCCGGGAACTAAAAAGCTCCACGGACCCCAATCATACGTAAGCGGCCAGAAAAAGTCAAGGTGAAGTTTGAAAGCTACAATCCTTGTTTCAACTGGCTGAGTTCAAGCTTGTGCTTCATGGATTCTCGAGCTTTGTCAGCATTTTCTTTGGTGGAAGATTTCTTGTCGACCTTTTCCTGAAATTCCTCCAGAGTAAAGAAAAATTCAGGGTCTTCTTCTATTGCCTCAATAGAATCACTGTATTTTTGAAGAAGAAATTCTTGCTTGCTCTTTAGCAGATTTCTACCAGTTGCAGGGGTAAGGAGAGTTGCAAGGAGGTCCTCCTTACGAGGAGGATCCAAAGAAGGAAGCAAATTTGTCAACAAAGTTTTGTAAAACTTTGAAAGTTTTGATTTTTTTAGTAAAGCCAATATTTGTTGATCCATATTTACCATCTGCTAAAACAGATTAGACAATTTTTCCAAGTCATCAATCGCGACATTATGTATAACAACAGCGACTTCCTTCGGGCCCATTTTTTTTGCGTTACCAGCTGCAGCCTCATAAGCCAATTCAACAATCTTATCTAATTTATCGGGACTTTTTGCAGTTGAAGTAAGTACTGCTGCAAATGCCTTACGCAAATCTTGCTTTTCCTTCTCAGGGTCCTTTTTGCTGAAAGGGTTGATTTTATCCAAACCTTTCCCCGCAACATAAGAAACAAGAGTTGCAGAAGTTTCACTAGGCAATTTAGTGAGAAGACTCGATCCGAAACCTTTCAGAGACTTTCCAAATCTCTTTAAAAGATCATCAATGCGAACACCGTTTTTTGAAGATTCGTTGAGCCTAATCAAGTAATTTTCAATATCAGCTTCGGAATACCCCTTAGATTCAAAGTGCCTCTTCAATTCAGCGATACCTTTAAGCCCACAACTTAAAAGGGCAGTCGCTCTCTCCTCAGTCATAGGGATTTTTTTCTCGCCTTCCTCAGGGATCAAGATGTCTAAACCTCTCATCACCTCAGACTTCTTGTCGGCATCTAGCTTGTCAAAAACAGTCATACCCGCTGTAACAGCAGAAGTTACAGTATCCTTATTAGGGGCATCTAGCTTGTTAAAATCACCAACCAAAGTTTTCTTAACGGCATCGGTTAGCTGGCTTTTATCAGTGTTTTTCAGAAATTCGGCAGCTTCCTCAGTTTCCTTTTTATCGATGGCTTTTTCCTCTTCGTTAAGTTCTTTAACTTCAGTAAAAAACCCTGCCACAAATAATGCCAACTTCTCTTTCCAAGAAGATCCTTGTTTTGAATTTTCCCAAGCATTTGTAAGGCGCTTTCCTAAACCATTAACATGGTCCATAAAGGACTTGTTAGCTTCGGCTTCTTTTGTTGATTCTACTTTTTCTGTGTTTTTAGTCATATTTAGGGCATTTCACATTTATTTATAAAGTCCTCAACTATTTTGATGTTTTCTTCAATTTCATTCTTGCTTTTATAGGTCCCATTCCGTAGAGCTTTGGCAATCACAGAAATTTGTTTGTGAGTAATAGTAGCTCCTCTCTCCTTCTGGACAACTTCTGGATTAAGAGCATCTAAATTTATAGATAATTCTTCAATACTATCTTTGTATTTTGGAGTACTGGCCAAACCTGCTTTCTCTTTAACTAAAACATTCTCTTCAAAATCAATCTCATCTTCCCCAACCGTAAGACCTGCCTCCTCAGCTCCCTCAGTCATTTCTTCAATAGCCTCTTTCTCAGTATTTTCAACTTGGGCCTCTCCAGAAAGACTGAAATCCAATGGATTTAAGATCCATTTATCCGCCCAATCCGAAACGGCTTCAGTAGCGTTCTCAGCTGTATCTGCTAATTCTTCCCCTGTATTAGTAAGAGTATTCCAACCTTTGCCAATAGCTTCTCCCCAAAGATAATATATAATCCCAATAACAGTTCCGATACCAACAACACTTCCAACAATAGGTCCAAGAACTCTTCCAATGTTAGGATTAGAAAGCCACCCTCTCCTAGTTCCGTCAGGATTCCTTCCTCCAGGATCGAGATTAGCTTGTTGTTGCATGAAGTTAGCAAAATTGAAATTAGCAGCTACTAATCCTTGAACCTCAGTATTCATATCTTGCAAAACAACAAGGAATTCATTCGCAAGTGTTGTTTGAAGATTATTAATAGCTGTATCATTTATATTCCCAGATAAGTCTAGACGATCCTCTATTATTTTTCCAAGTCTAACAGGGTCCAGGAACGGCATCAATCGTGTCTCATAGATATCACTCAAATTAGCGAGCCTATCCACAATCGGTTGCATAGGAAAGGTTCGCAAGTCAATGTTGTCCATCCATCCACCTAAGGTCCTTAAGAAGCCACCAAAAGCAGGGAGGTTAGGTAATCGTCCACCAGCATCATGAGTAGACTTCATTAAATTAGAAATGAATAAAGGAAGACCATTATCACCAGGACTG
>CAZBZZ010000131.1:0-2776 GCA_964496555.1 uncultured Candidatus Peribacteria bacterium | reverse complement strand
GAGCTATTCGCTCTTCGGTTTCTGTGAATTTTATGTTTTGGAAAAAATTGATCGCATCTTTTACTGAGAAGTCCGTGCAATCGATAATAGATTTATCATTAATTGTTACTGAAAGGATTTCTGGCTTGAGTCTCTTTCCTTTACAAAGGGGACACTCAAGTATGCGCATGTAGTCTTCTATTTTTCTTCTTATATAATCAGAATCTGTTTCCATGTATCTTCTTTCTAAATTTGGGATCACTCCTTCGAATTCTGTTTCGTATTCGCCTGTGAATTTACTTTTGGTGTCATGTGCTCCCATTTCTACTGAGTATTTCTCTCCGTTTCCTGGACCGTATAATATAAGCTGAATGTCTTTTTCGGATAATTTTTCCATTGGCTTATCCATTGAGAAACCATGTTTTTTGGATACGGCTTCGAGGATTCTGTTGTACCAAGTCAGATGAGAAGTGGTAGCTGACCAAGGCATGATCGCTCCTTCCGCTAGGGTTAGTGTTTTGTTTGGTATGACTAGCTCTGGATCTATTTCGAGTTTTGTTCCCAATCCATGACATTCAGGACAAGCTCCGTGAGGACTGTTGAATGAGAAACTTCTTGGTGAAATTTCTGTGATTGAGATGTTGCATTTTGCACATGCGAATTGTTCTGAATATATTTTTTCTTTCTTTGTATCCACCTCTTGGACGATCAAAAGCCCTTCTCCGAATTTGAGGGCTGTCTCTACCGAGTCTGCAAGTCTGGTTCTATTTGGATTTGGAAGGTCTATTTCTTCTCCTGATGAAAGTTTTTTAGTCTTTTTCCCGAGATCTTTTACCACGATTCTATCTACAACTATTTCTATTGAGTGCTTCTTGCTTTCTGTTAGGTTGAATTGTTCTGTTACTGGGAATACTTCCCCATCGATTCGGACTCTTACGAATCCTTCTTTTCTTATTTTTTCAATTGCTTGTTCGTGGCGTCCTTTTTTGTCTCTTACAACTGGAGCGAGTACCATTATTTTTGATCCTTCTTTCATTCTTGCAATATCTTCTGTGATTTGAGTAGGCGATTGCCTTTTGATTGGGTCTCCACATTCTGGACAGTGAGGAGTTCCCACTTTTGCATATAAAAGACGAAGGAAGTCGTAGATTTCTGTGACTGTTCCTACTGTTGAACGTGGGTTTCGAGGTGCTGTTTTTTGATCAATTGAAATTGCTGGAGAAAGACCTTCTATAGCGTCGACATCTGGCTTTTCTGTCATTTGCAAGAATTGTCGAGCATATGTTGAGAGACTTTCGACGTATCGTCTTTGACCTTCTGCATATATTGTATCGAATGCTAAAGTAGACTTCCCTGAACCTGATAACCCAGTAATTACTGTCAATTTATCCCTTGGGATTTCGACGGTTACGTTCTTCAGGTTGTGCATTTTTGCACCCCTAACAATGATTGTCTTATTATCCATAAATTTTACTCAAAATTAGTAGCTGGTATTTTAGCATTGATTTCTGGGTTTGGCAAGAGTTTAGAGGGGAGAATCTTTTATCTACCGAAGATTCTTAATATGAATTTGAAGTAGTTTTTGTGGGGATTTACTGGGTGGTTGTGTTCCCCTTCATATAAGTGACCATATTTTTTGTGGCTTTGTTTCTTGGCCAGCATATAAGTCAGAGTTATATAACCTCCTACCAAGAATGGAACAGTTAGGAATGTGAGGTTCATCTCGAGGAAGATATTGAAGATTGCGTGGAGACCTACTGCTATAAGGAGGCCTTCTGCAATTTTTTCTTGATGGAAGAGTTTATCTCCTCTAACAGAAAGGATTTTGTGTAAAAAGATAGTCCAATGCTTTCTGTTGGCACGAATTTCTTCCTGGAGGATCGGTTTTGCGAAATGGGCGATACCGTAGTAATAGCCGAGAACTCCGGAGAACATAATATGTGCGAACGTGGAGAATAGTGATCTGAATGCGAATGGGATGAATAGATTATCAATGCCGTCTACTACCCATATATTGAAGAAGTAAAGTATGTTTTCTGTGAATGAGAATCCAAGCGCTGCTATTATGAAGAATATTATTGCGTCGTCTATTGTGAGGAGATTATTTCCTGCCCCTGTTCTGACTGCCACATACTTCATCACCTCTTCTATTATTCCGACTATCATGAAGGTGATTATGACGCTGATAGGAAGGACTACGAAATTTGAGAAGCCTATGTAGTCGTATTTGTAGAGGTCTGCAAATTTGAATGCGTTGATCCACGGAAAATAGTTCCAAGACATTTTGTACAGAAGTATTGGAAAAACTGAGATCGCACCTGCGAGAAAGGTCCATGTCGAAAGCTTGCGGTTTTCTGGACGTTTTAGATAAAAGAGAACTCCCCATGCTATGGCTGGGACTAGGGCGAGGAGAATCGATCCTATAAGTTGAATGGGGTGTTCCATTGGGTTGATTATACTAAAGTTGGTGCGGATTTAGTAGTGTAAATCCGCACCTATTCTTATCTGTTAACTTGCATCAAAATTTCCATCTTAACAACAGGTCCCGCAACGCCTTGAGTTTCATGGTCTTTGATAACATCTTTGTTGACTCGGCTCTTGTTACGGTGTCGTCAGGTCTGAATGTACCATCTGTATATCCTGATACTATTCCTACGCTGACGGCTGTTTCGATGTATTGCAGAGCCCAGTGAGAGGCTGATACGTCTACGAAACTACTACTGGTTGGGTCTATCATATTTATTAGAGATGATCTGAATAAAATCTTCACTGAGGTGATACTTCCAATTTGTATCTC
>CAZBZZ010000130.1:0-2790 GCA_964496555.1 uncultured Candidatus Peribacteria bacterium | reverse complement strand
TTGTACATGGTTGGTGTCGTTGGAGCAATCGATGGTTAGAAAAATGAAACTCCAATAGGACTAGGGGTTCCCCAAGCAAATACAGAAACTCCACCCGATCCACTGAATGGATCAGACGGAACCAAGAACGCCCAATTGACAGGCACAGGAAGACATCCAGCTCCAGAACATTTAAATGCCTTCAAAGCTCCCTCCAATTTATCAGCGACCATATTTGCCAAGTTCTCAGCAAACTGAATTCCGGCATCCAACGAGCCTTGTATGAATCCGCCTACATCATCCCAAGAATCAGGCATCCCATCAAAATCAACATCTTGATTCAACATCCCCCACATTTCTTCCATTTCTTTTTTTACATCCTCCTTCCAGCTTCCACCTTTCACTTCCCCTGCTTCAGACTTTGAATCTGCATTCCCGCAAGCACCAGAAGCCTCAAGCTCTTCTTCACAAGCCTCGAGTTCATCTCCCTCAAGATCAGTACAAGCATCCTCATCACATCCACCAGAATTCTCGGCTTTAATAGCCTCCATCTCAGCCTTAATCTCCTCCTTCTCATCAGTTGTTACTCCAGCCAAATCATCAAACAAAGGAATTTCAACATCACTGCCTACGGGATCAGGATTGAATTGAACATAATCAACTCGTCCGCCAACTTTTAAATTATTTTTAGAATAGAAATAAGTAGCTTCTTCGATTTGAGGGGAATCAGGCCTCACCAAAATATCAAAATAAACATCGTGACCATCTCCAGGAATAGCTGATTCTTCGAAAGCTCCAATAGCTAAAGTGACCTTCGGAGTCTGAGTAACAGATGCCAAATATGTGATGGTTCTCGTACTATTCCCAGGAATAAAAAGTCCAGAAATAGTCTTTGGTCTATGAAGCAAACTAGTATCCTCCCAATACAAATCATCTCCATCACAACTCGCCTCCAAACAGTCCAAAGTATCCTCATCAATCACTTGTCCAGAAGACCCCAATATAGAAATCTTCAAATCAGAAACACTAGATCCAGAATTGTTTTTCAAAATAATCTTATGCTCAATCACATCTCCCAATCCCACAGGAGCTCCATTCAAATCAATAGCAGTCTTCGAAGATCCAACCTTGAATCTAGTATCGTATTTCGGCAACAAGAAATCGAAAACCTTTGAATAAGTCTCCGGCAAATCATTCTGATCATAATCATTGAATGATTTCTCATCGTACTCAGCGATGCCGTATTGATTACCTTTCGCAGGAGAAGGAAGAGCTCCTCCATAACCAGGTCTGACAAATATTTCAGTACCCTGAATGAAGTAGTCATATTCCTTCTGCTTCACATTCATATTTACAAAATATTTACTCTGATCAGAAGGCAGAGACCCATAACTCAACAAAACATCATCAATCAAATCCAGATCATTCATGTTTATACTGAAGTTCCCGAGATGATCTCCGATCGGATCGATCTGCCCATTCTCATTCCAGAAAACATAAACATTCCCGGAACTATCAGACAGAGCCAAGTCCACGTACTCATCTGCGTTCAGATCAGCCGTCTGCATCTCATAAATCTTCGCAGCAGTATTCAAAGGTAGATTCTGTCGAACAAACTCTCCATCCTCATTCTTGTACACATATAGACATTGTTCGTCTTTGAGACAGCTGTCTTTCGAACCAATCATCAAATCATCCAGTCCATCATTGTCGATGTCGATCTTCGTTATACTCAACACACCGTTGACTATATCGAGCATCACACCACGATCACGGAACTTCTTATTACTAAACTCATTTTGAAGCAGTCGAATCTTCCCATCATTCTGCAGGATCAGTAGATCCTCTCGACCGTCGCCATTATATTCAAATGTAATTATTTCCTTGATAGTTTCACTACTCGTATAAACCATCTGTCCAACATCCTGCGTGAATCCAGAGACATCACCTACGAGGTCCTCTTCAGCATTCTCAATTCGTATAGTAGGATCTCCAATCAAGATACCAGCCTCCGCAGCATACGGCAGATTTGCCTCACCAGCAGTGTTCCCAGCAGCGAATAGGAGCATGTTCTTGTTTCCTCCTTTGAATCCGACACCAGGCGTGTCATAAGCATTTTCCAGGGACGTATAAGGTAATCCAGGAGCCATAGACGAATCCAAAGGCTCATCCAAATCCACGAAATATCTTCCAGGCACAAAATCAGTAGAATATCTCGAGAACGCAGATGCAAACCCAAAATGAGAGTCATCGTCTTTACGTTGCATGTAAATTCCAGGCAAGAAATCATCAAACTCATTGTCTGATGCGATAGTATAAATTCCAGAACCAAAATCCTGTTTGAACATTATCTGCCCCACAGTCTTACCTTTCCATTTAATCACAAGACTGAAGTGCGATTTATCCACCTGATCTTCCTCACGAGGAATGTCGATTTCAAAATCACTACTCAACACATTCACAATTCCCATATCATCAACAGACGCTCCGACTTGATCTCCATCCATAATCAAAACCTTGTCCTTCTCCTCAGTTATCTCAAACTTCGGATCTGATGAATCCATAGAAAGAGCCTGAACCAAAATTCCTTCCTCATAATTTTCAAGAGTCTTTCCATCCTCAATCAAAACCAGCCCAAGATCATCTTCTAACACTACAAACATCTCACCAACCTCTTCTCCCTTCACTTCATCGATAAATTTCACAGTATTGTGAGGGAACGAATCGTCCCCAAAATATAAATAAGAAGTAACGTTCTGATCAATCATTTCAATCTGCCCATATCCATCCACAAAAACCAATCTTTCAAAA
>CAZBZZ010000129.1:0-2809 GCA_964496555.1 uncultured Candidatus Peribacteria bacterium | reverse complement strand
ATACTAGAGCCATCTTCCAAAAACTCAACTTCCTGCACAGTTCCTTTTCCAAAAGTTTGAGTTCCCATCACAATCCCACGATCATAATCTTGGATAGCTCCTGCCACGATCTCAGATGCAGACGCACTTCCTTCATTGACCAAAACAACAAGAGGAATATCCAAAAGTTTTTTTCCTCCATTTGTATACAAAGTCTCACTCAAAAGAAGATTCTTCTCGCGAATCTCAACAGCAGAAAGATCGGATTCCAATAAATAAGAAAGCAATTCCACCGCAATATCCAGATACCCACCTCCATTATATCGAAGATCGACTATCAACCCTTCAGGCTCATCCAAAATCAAATCCGAAATAGCTTTCCCAAACTCAACAGACGTAGTATCCGAAAACTGATTAACACTCAAGTAAACAATATCACCCTCAAAAACCTCTTTGGTGACACTCTCAATATCGATTTCCGCACGAATAATAGTCGCATCAAAAGGTTCATCAAGCCCCTCACGAATAATACTTAAAGTGACAGGAGTCCCTGCTTCTCCTCGAATATTCATAATCGCCTCAAAAAATGACATATCAAGAGCGTACTCTTCATCAATTTGATAAATAACATCTCCAGGCAATAGACCGGCTTTCTCAGCAGGACTATTTTTTAAAGGAGTAACTATAATCAAAAGCCCCTCCTCAACAGTAAGTTCAGCGCCAATACCCTCGAGTTGCCCCTCCAAACTCTGAGAGAACTCCTCAGTCTCCTCAGGATCCATAAAAACCGTATAAGGGTCATCCAGAGAATTAACCAGACCTTTCACAGCGCCATAAACCATCATTTCAGAATCCAAAAGATCATCGTTCAAATAGTCACTATCCAAAATTCCCCAAACAGTCCACATCAAATCAAGATCGACCTCATCATAAAGAGAACTATCGACGACTTGATGAGTATCCCCACCAAAATCATCCATCCAGCCTTGAAGAGTAGCTTGCCATCCAATCACGCCTCCCGCAACAATGAGAACAGCACTAGCAAATATATGCTTAATAGGTTTCATAGGAAAAAGTTAATTAATTTTATCGGGAGTAATATTACCACATTTAAAAATTTGAGAAAAATTTGAGGAAAATTTAACAAAAATTTGAGGTTTATGTTGTATACTCCAAATGTCTTTGAAAAATAACTGGTCCATTGAAATGAAAATAATTGAAAAAATACTATTTGTCTCATTTGCTGGCTTGGTGATTGCAGTCGCAGCTATGGCTTTCAAATCTAACGATTCTTCAATAACACAAACTGAAGAACCGAAAACCGATTTAGAAAAGCTCATCGAGCACAAAAACGCAGATCCAATCGGAGTCCGAATCCAACTTCCAAACGGATACGATATGACGGAAAGCCTTGGTGTCCGGGATAAGCCAATTTTTATCTCAAAACCAAGCCCTAAGGGTGGATACACATCGCTTAGGATATTGCACTATTTATCCCCATACGAAGATTTTTTGGAGGAGATGGATATCGATACCGAAGAGATTCTACAAGGTCCTAACGGTTGGCAATACACTGAAGACGATACGTGGGATTCCACGATAGGATCCAATATACCTGGCAACATACCAAGAATCTTTTTCCGGAATGTCGACGGAAGAGTTTTGTTAATAGAAAATTACGACAACACAGGAGGTGAATATAAAGAAGAAATATTTGAATGGATCGCAGGAATCAGTCCGCTTGAGCTGCCTGGAGGCAAACCCTAAACCCTACACCGAAAAGAAAACCCAGAGGAGAATTCAATGAAACGGAAACTTACCGCAATCTTCACGGCCATCTTCGTGATGGCAATTTTCGCAACCGTGGCCCAGGCCAAGTATCTCATCTACATGCCATTCGAGAAAGGCGAGATGTGGTACTGCTCCCAGGACACCAACAACGGCTATTCCCACACCGGCAAGCTGAAGTACGCCTATGACTTCACCCGGGGAGCCTACAACGATGCATATGGAAAGAACATCCTTTCTCCCGTTCATGGGGTCATCAAGGACATTCACAATGAGTCCCCGGACTTCTACTGTAACTACAAGGGATGCGGCGACAACAACGGAGGCTGGGGGAACACTCTTCTGATCCAGGACATCAAGACCAACATGTACGTCCGGATCGCTCACATGAAGAACGGATCAATCCCCAGCAACCTCGGCTTGGGAGACATTGTGGACATCGGGGAGAAGATCGGAGAAGTCGGCAACTCCGGAATCTCTTCCGGTCCTCACCTCCACATCCAGATGCAGTCCAGTCCAGGAAGCGCTCAGTCCAAGGAATTCTACTTCGTCGAAGGCCCGATCAAACAGGGAAAGTATGTGAAATCCGACAACCTTCAGAGGTCATTCGTTCTGGACGACACGTACGACAAGAGCCTGAGCCACGACGTATCATGGTACAAGTCATACAAGTCGAAATACTGGAACACATACCCAGGAACCATGCTAAACCGCTATGCCGGACACAGAGCATTCCACACAAAGTACAAGAAAGGCTCAAAGAAACGTTGGTACAGGTGGAATTTTACGATGGCTCGAACTGGCTACTACATGATCTGGGTGAAGTTCAAGGGAGCTGCAAGTAGAGATCCCAAGGCGGAATACTACTTCTACAGCAATGATCCAGATTTCGACAATGGCTACCTCTACATGGATCAGCAGGAATGTACAGTAGACAACTGGCATTTCATGATGGCCACGCCCCTCAAAAAAGGAAAAACCTACGGCATCAAGCTCCGCTCCAAGACCAAGAACAAGTACATCTTCGCCGATTCCATCAAGC
>CAZBZZ010000128.1:0-2824 GCA_964496555.1 uncultured Candidatus Peribacteria bacterium | reverse complement strand
AACCAACGTTTCGCATCTTCAACAAATCAAGCTCCAAACTTCGCAGAAACCGGAGAACCAGGAGAAGAGACAGACATTCTTCTCGAACTAAAAATGGTCGCAGACGTCGGATTGGTTGGACTTCCATCAGTAGGAAAATCAACCCTAATATCACACGTATCCAACGCAAGGCCCAAAATAGCAGCCTACGAATTCACAACCTTAGTCCCAAACTTGGGAGTAGTTGATATGAAAAAATATGGAGGATCCAATGAAGACTCTTTCGTAATTGCAGATATTCCAGGAATAATAGAAGGAGCATCAGCAGGAAAAGGTCTCGGACATAAATTCCTCAGACACATCTCAAGAAATTCAGTCCTGATCCACATAATAGATCCACTCAGACCAAACGCCATCGATAACTTCAAGAATATCAAACATGAACTAACAATATTCGACAAAAAACTAGGAAAGAAACCAACCTTAATAGCAATCAATAAAATCGACTCAATCCAACCAAAAGAATTAGAGAAACTCATCGCAAAACTCAAGACAGAAATCAGTCCAAAACCAAAGAAAATCTACCCAATCTCAGCCATAACAGGTCAGGGATTAAAAGAATTATTATTCGATTCATTAAAACTAGTTAAAAAAGAAAAAGAAAAAGCAGATAAAAAAACTAAAAAAGACTCAATAAAATACTCAAAAGAAACAATTGTACTCAAGCCACATCAAAAATTAGTCAAATTCAAAATAGCCAAAATCAAGAAAGGGAAAGGACACAGAACATTCATAATAGAAGGAGAGAGAATTGAGCAAGTAGTCACAATGACAAGCATCACAAACCCAGAAGGACTAGAACGTGTTTATCATTTCATAAACAAAATGGGCATTCAGAAAGCACTAAAGAGAGAAAAAGCCACAACTTCTGATATAATAGAAATTGCCGGAAAACAAATTCCTTACCGAGATTAAAATGAAAATAATAGTTGGACTCGGAAATCCAGGTCCTAAATACGGAAAAACCAGACACAACGCAGGATTCATGACAATCCAAGCTTTGTTCGAAAAACTTGAGGGAAAAGAATGGAAAGAATCAACAAAATTCAAATCTCTCATAGCAGAAGTCCAACTCAACGGAGAAAAAACACTCCTAGTAAAACCACTCACGATGATGAATTTATCCGGCCAAGCAGTAGCCAAAATTCTAAACTTCTACAAAGAATCACCAGAAAACCTCACTGTCATATATGACGATCTCGATCTCCCTCTAGGAACAATCCGAATCCGAGAAAAAGGATCTGCAGGAACACACAACGGAATGAAATCCATTATTCAAGAGCTCGGAGCAGAGGAATTCCAAAGAATTCGCCTCGGAATAGAGAGCAGAGGAGAGATCGCTCCAGAACAACAAGACACCTCCTCATACGTACTTTCAGACTTCACAAAAGAAGAAGAACCAATCATAAAAAAATCCATCGAAGAAGCATTAGAAGAGTTAATCTGAAAATAACCTTGACCTTACATCGCCTTTTCCATAAAGTATGTAAGCAAATTTAATCTTTTAGCAAGCAAATACTATGTTCGCAGTAATAGAAACAGGAGGAAAACAATACAAAGTAGAAAAAGGAACTCAACTTGAGATAGAAAAACTCGATGAGGAAGCAGGAAAAACTATCACATTCGACAAAGTTCTACTAACTTCTGACGACAAAACTACAAAAGTAGGAACTCCACTCGTATCAGGAGCAAAAGTAACAGGTAAAGTTCTAGAACAAAAAAGAGGAGAAAAAATCGTAGTATTCAAGAAAAAAGCAAAGAAGAGATACGAGAAAAAACAAGGTCACAGACAAGAGCTAACAGTAGTAGAAATCACAGAAGTAAAAGCCTAACAACTACTTCAAAGATTCAAGGACTTCCAGCAAACCATCCGGCAATGTAGCTTTAAAGCTCATGGCCTTTTCAGTTTTAGGATGTTTGATGGTCAATTCAGCAGCGTGAAGAAACTGACGATCCAAACCATATTCTTCATTCACCCAAGAATTCACCGTTTTATCCCCATAAGTAATATCACCAACCACAGGATATCCAATAGCATTGAGATGTACCCTGATCTGATGGGTTCGACCTGTTTTAAGATCTATATCAAGCAAAGAATATCTACCAAATTTATCCTCAAACTCTTCACGTACCCAATATTCAGTAATGGCATTCCGACCTTTCCCTTCATGAGATATAGCCATCTTCTTGCGATTACTAGTACTTCTACCAATAGGGGAATCAATGATTGCATGTTTAGGCTCAACAGTTCCCTTCGCCAAGGCCACGTATTTCTTTCCAATCTTACGATCTTTGAACTGATTCATTAGAGATTGATGAGCAACATCAGTCTTCGCCACAACCAAAACTCCAGAAGTGTTCTTGTCCAATCTATGAACTATTCCAGGCCTCAATTCACCTGAAATCCCTTTCAGAGAACCTTTGCAATGATGCAAAATTGCATTCACCAAAGTACCAGTCAAATGAGAACCTGTCTCGGAAGGATGTACCACCATTCCAGCAGGTTTATTCACAACAATAATATCTTCATCTTCATGAATTATATCCAAATCAATTTTCTCAGCTTTAGCTTTAATCTCTTTTGGTTTAGGAATATAAACCTCCACTTCACTACCAACCTTCATCAACAACCCAACTTTCCTCACAGCCTTCCCATCTACAAGAACTTGCCCATCCTTTATCAATTTTTGCAAAAAAGCACGAGTTCTATCACTCAAACTTACAGTTAGAAATTTATCCAACCGAAACCTATCAAATTGTTCCTCAACCTTTATTTTCATTTTCT
>CAZBZZ010000127.1:0-2988 GCA_964496555.1 uncultured Candidatus Peribacteria bacterium | reverse complement strand
GGTTGTCCTTTTAGGAGGCTCTTTCGATGTAGACGCCGTTCTGGCAGAAGTGGTCTCCAGGACAGAGTCCGGAGAGGCAGTTTCCGTCTCAGCCGTCTTTCGCGCCGCAGACCTTGCCGCTGCAGTCGGGTTCGCAGACCCAGGTGTCGTCCTCATGTCCACCGTTGCCGGTGTCCATGACGATGCCGGGGTCCGGAGTCATCCGGTTGTCCTCGCACGCGCTCACGGCGAGGAAGGTAATCATCAGGCCCGTGAGCAGGGCCGCCTTGGAAATGCTGCTAAATGTGTTTTTCATGGCTTTAAGATTCCTCCGAGAAAAGCCTAAACAAATTGTTACCAAGCGACCGAACAGACGCCCAGTAATTATCAGCAAACGCAAGCCTACCAGCTGAAGCCAGCAGGGAAAGTCCTCCTCCAGGCCTAAGGTGGCCCAGTGGAGTACGGTTGACACACAGGGAGGCTGAATTTCAGACCTCCCGCGAACAGCAGTAACTGCTTGATACGGTCATGCATCTCGATTTCCTCCTATCAAAAACGAAAAAAGGGTTGTTTGACATCTTGATTCTAGTTCGAATCGCCAATCATGGAGACAAAACCCTGTGCCCGCTTGAAGAAGGGAATTATCTCCACGATGACGACTCGAAAAAGAAACGTATCAAAAGATATAAATAAAATTACATCCAGTCGAGTTTTCAAAGATCATCCTAATTTTATTGCAGATACCATGAAGGTAGGGCGTTATCGGCCCAACCAAGTGATCTGCCTTGGTGTCCTAATGAATACGGGCATGGTGCGAGCATCCTATTAAGAAACAAAAATAGGATGTGAAATATACATGAAACAGATGGATATGTCAAGAAAAACAACCTCGAAACCGCATGTGTGAAACAAAAAGGAAAACCTTGACAAAAACACTCGGAATATGTACAATTCGCAGCCTGGCCACTTTATAACCTAATGCACATGTCCGTTTCGGATGTTAGTCATCGATCCTGCTACAGGTTAGCACTGTCATGCTAATGATTTTTAGTGTTAGGTAAAAGAAGGTCAGTGTTCATTTACAAATAGGCATTACGGATAAAATATCAATCACTCCGCTTGAGGAGCGGTAAGAATAGGGGATAACTGGTTGTAAAGTGGCCTTTGTTCCTATTGTCCTCTATTTTTACCGCTACTTGGGGGAGTAGCGTTGATATAGTAGTTATATTACAAACCGTTTTATCGTCTTCTTCAGGGAGGAGAAGGCGTCTGGATATGTTGAAAAGCCCCTGATCGCATGGTGCGTGAAGGGAAAGATTCTCTTTTGGAGGTGCCGATGAGAAATCTCATCACAACGGTTCTCAAGGTCGCGATCGTCCTGACGATCGCATTCGTTCTGATCAACCCCAATCCCGCTCTTGCAGCAGGCAAATGCGGCGCGAAGTGCCCGGAAAAACATGACTGTATCGAGTGGGGCTCAGATGGAGCGTACAAGTGCGTGCTCATCGACTGCTGCGACGACAGCGTCTGCAAGAACAGCACCAAGTGCATCAAGCTCGACGAGTGTGTCGATGCGAAGTGCAATGGTGTCTGCGCATCGGATGCTGACAGCAAGATCGCCAAGACATGGCTGAAGGCACGTGCCAAACGGCGCGCCAACTACCGCAGCTCCAAAGCCCGCAAGGCTCTCGAGGAGCAGAAGGCCGCGGCCGCGGAACTCGCAGCAAAGGTCTCAACTCTTAAGGCAGACTCCAAGGCCAAGCACGCCGCCCTTATCGCCGCAATCGGTTCCTACGCAGACCTGCTCGCGAAGCAGGTGAAGGAGTCCGAACGGCTCTCCAACGAGGCCCAGGCAACCTGGAACGCCACGAGCAAGATGGCCATCGACAATGCGGTCATCACGGACCAACGTCTGAAGGTGTTCACGGCTCGCAACACGCTCGAGACCCTCATCAAGGAGGCGAGCAACGCGATCACTACCACTCAGGCCCTGCTCGCAGGCACCCCTTCCCTGGACGACCTAACCTCCCGTCTCACGACCCTCAAGTCCTTGAGTAGCAAGCTCACCGAGGCTCACGAGGAACTTCGTGCCAAGCACAAGATCCTCCTCCTGAACCTCGAGGCCGACTACGAGGGGCAGATTAATGAGGCGGAAAAGGACCGTGCCAAGGCCAAGGCGGATCTCAAGAAGGCCAACACCGGCCTGCGTCCGCACGAGATCGGCGTCATGGCATTCTTCCTCAACATGCTTCCGACGGAAGAGATGGCCGACAGCGACGCCCAGATGGCATTCGCCCGGCTCTTCTACCACCACCACTTCATGCTCGACAAGGTCTTCCGGCCGTGGGTGGGTGGTGCGTTCGAAGCGGGGAGTCTGCCAGACGGTCGCGGCTACGCCGCACCGGTCTTCGAGGTCGGCTTCCGCGTCGGCAACCCCGACAAGGCATTCTTCTTTGAAGCATGGGCGGATCTCGGCTGGCGCGTCGGCTTCTACGAGCACTCCGGCAACCACTGGTTCGCTGGAGGAGGCATCGGGCCCGGCTTCAACCTCTCCAACAAGGGGTCCCTGATGTTCGGCCCCTGCTACACCTCGTCGGCCCCCGGATTCACCGGCAACGGAGCGGGCTACGAGGATCACATCCTCGGCATCTGCCTGAAGGGATCCGGCTCGGCGAACAACAAGTGATCCACCCCCCTGGATCACCAACCTCGCGGTGGGGTACCTGACAACTGGTCTTGGGAAGTAGGCATTACGCCTCTCCATTCATAATATCAGACCAGTTCCACAACTACGTCCGTAATGCCTATTTCCCTTACAAAAAAACACCCAAAACTCGCATTTTAAGCCTTCTAACAGAGAAAAGGCTAATTTGCCAAACCTGAACTTAAAATCAGCCCAAATCGCCCAAAAACAACGAAAAGCAAATATGTCAACTTCTCGCCCCAAACCACTCAACCTCTCGCCCAACCGCACCAAACCCCTCGTCCCACCCGCAATCCAAAACCAAC
>CAZBZZ010000126.1:0-3087 GCA_964496555.1 uncultured Candidatus Peribacteria bacterium | reverse complement strand
AAGTAGAAGGATCAACAACTTCCATTGTAATCCCCTTCAACGCATAAGTATCAAGTAATGCCTTATCTAACAAGCTCTCTTCTTCAGGAGTCATTTCACCAAGCATCAACTTCATCAATCCATGCAAATTAATAACAGACGACCGAACCAAATCTCCAGGTTTCATATCCTCTCCCTCGATAGGTTTCGGCAAATCAAAAGGATTAATACGTCTATCACTATTAAGACTTAACTTAAGATAATTTCCTCCAACAGTTTGGCTCAAAGCCTCATATTCGTTCTCCGGATCAATAACAATCACATCCGTTCCAAGCATCATCATACGCAAAATCTCGAGCTTCACAGCGTACGATTTACCAGCACCGGACTTCGCAAACACAACACTATTGGCATTCTCAAGCTGGAATCGATCAAAGATAATTAAACCATCGTTATGTCTGTTAATTCCATATAAAATCCCTTCATTTGAAGTAAGATCTGATGAAGTGAATGGGAATGTTGTTGAAAGCGGCGAAGTGTTCATATTTCGCACAGTATCGAGCTCATCCAAACCTTGTGGAAGAGTTGAATTGAACCCATGCTCAGCTTGAACCTGCGCACGTTTTGTCAAAACAAGTTTTCCAGCAAGAAGACTTTCAAGCTGTTTTGTAACTTTATCTAGCTTCTTTTTGTCATCAGCATAGATAGTAAAATACAAAGCAAATTGAAAGAATTTCTCATTTCCTTTTTGAATATCCCTACGAAGAGTCTCAGCATCTTGAAGAGCAGTTTCCAAAGCAGGATCGCTCACCTGCCCCTTCTCAGCCATAATAGACATACTCGATTGCATTTGAGCCACTTTCTTCTTCAAAGTCTTCATTATCTCACCCGAATTGATCGGATATATAAATTGTGAAATATCCAAAGTAACATCAAAATTAATGATCGGCGCTAGCCAATTCGTATTCAAATATCGAGGATACGCATAAACATAAAAAGTCCGCGCATACATTCCATCAATACGAACATTGTCATAATTAATCTCCAATGAAGATGGAGCAATCAAATCCTTAATCGAAGCCAAACCGTCGTTGTACAATTTCTCTGCATCCATATATTTTTGCCTTTCTACAGATGAGATCTTTACCTTTTGACCAGTTTCGGCAGATAGTTTGTCAGATTTATCAACTTTATCAACAGTAGCTTTAACCTTTTTAGTATTCGAAACAAACAACCCTTTAAGATTGTCGAAAACCGTCTTTTTAACTTTTGGCATATTATTTGAAACCCCCTCTTTCATCCTCTGAATAGGATCAGTCAAAGCATCAGCCTTATTAGTATGACCCGCCTTGTCTTCTTCCTTTTTAATAGGAGTCTCAGTTGTCTTTTTTGGAACCAATCGCCCAGCTTCAACTTCAATTTTCTGATCCTTAGTCATAGCAACAGCATCACCATTTCCATTAAAAACTGGCTTTTCAGCTCTCAAATCTACTGGTTTTTGATTTTTATCGTCTGTCATTAAGTTTCAATTATTTCATTAGTTTTTTTAAACGATCCATCCTTTACCGCAGCAATAGCTGCATTCCTTCCTTCACGTTTAGCTTTATACAAAGCCTCATCGGCTTTCTCAATCAACATTTTCGCAGTATCTTTAGTAATATCTCCATTGAAATCTTTCATTGAAGTAACTCCAATGCTAGTAGTTCTTTTTATTTTCTCACCATTAGGAAGTTTAAATTCATACTCCTCAACTTCTTTCCGAACCCTCTCAGCAAAGGCCATTGCAGAAGCAAGATCTGGAGCATCCGCAATAACAACAAATTCTTCTCCACCCCACCTGAAAGGCTGTTCAGACTCTCTACACAGAGATTTTAACAGTTCCGAAAATTGTTTCAAAACTGCATCTCCAGCAGCATGACCATAAGTATCATTAACTTCTTTAAAATTATCCAAATCAAAAATCAAGAAAGCAAGACTAGGAACAACTCCTTCTTTAACAACACCAGAAACCCTCATAGCACGATCAATTGCAACAGGGAAAGCATTACCAAAAGTACGTCTATTCCTAAGCCCAGTCAGAGAATCTACAACAGCGTTTTCCTCCATCTTCTTAGCCCTCCCCTTCAAAAGCTTAACCTGGGCCGCTTTTTCTTCAGCTTCAACAATACCTCCCTCATAAACCTTATGCATCGCTCTATCGTGATCACGTATAAGCCTATTAATTTCAGGATCTTCTACATGATCATAGACCCCTGTCTCAGCAGGCAAAGCCGGCAAAGCAAGATCTGCCTTGATCTCTTCAATCGTTCTTGTTTCTTTCTGATCCTCTGTCATTTTTTTTATTTATATTTCCTTAAATTATACCTGATTAGAAGAGTTTTTTCAACCCATAAAGTACGACGTGTCAAGTATATTAACACTAAAACAACACAAAATATCCAAAAAAATATGCACTTAAAACAGGTTTTATGCTAGAATAGCTCGCGCTTTCGCTCTAAGGCGATCATATACAAGTTAACCTTATTTCACGTGGCAAAAGAGAAAAAACCTAAAAAAACTTCAAATAAAAAGACTGAAAAAGATAATCCATCACTTTTTGAAGAAGAAAACACAGAAGAAACAACCCCTGATACTCCAGAGACTGAAGCTTCAGGTGACGGGAAAGACGGAGATCCACCAGAAGAAGTTCAAGGACAAATCGTTGAATTTGCAGACAACATAGATAACAGAAGTGTTACCAGGGAAATGGAACAAAGTTACCTCGAATACGCAATGAGCGTAATCGTTTCTAGAGCCTTACCAGATGTAAGAGACGGGATGAAACCAGTGCATAGAAGAATTTTGTACGCAATGAACGAGATCGGCTTAAGATCAAGTGGATCTTTCCGGAAATCAGCAGCCGTTGTCGGTGAAGTTCTTGCAAAATACCATCCGCATGGAGACACGGCCGTTTATGACTCAATGGTAAGAATGGCTCAAGATTTCGCAATGAGATACACACTCGTCCGAGGACAAGGTAACTTCGGTTCAATCGATGGAGATAACGCAGCGGCAATGCGTTATACAGAAGCAAAAATGGAAAAAATCAGTGATGAAATGCTAAACGAC
>CAZBZZ010000125.1:0-3104 GCA_964496555.1 uncultured Candidatus Peribacteria bacterium | reverse complement strand
AAATATGAAGAAGTGATGAAGAAATTGGCTAAGGGGAAAACCAAGTCAATGGTCTTGCTCGAAAGCGGAATCCAAGTTGATTTGCGAGTTGTGGATGATGATGTTTTTGGAGCGGCTATGCATTATTTCACGGGTAGCAAGACTCACAACATCCGTGTTCGTGATATGGCAAAGAAGAAAAAAATGAAGGTCAGTGAATATGGTGTGTTCAAAAGATTGGCAGGCGGGAAATCTGGCAAAAGGATAGCTTGCAAAACTGAAAAAGATGTATTCAAAGCAGTGGGACTTCCATATATCGTCCCTGAGATTCGTGAGGGAGGAGAAGAATTTAAAGTTGCTTTGGCTCAGCAAAAAGCTGGTAAGAAAATGCCGCGTTTTATTGAGCTGGAAGATTTAAAAGGTGATCTTCATGCACATAGCACCTGGAGCGATGGAAAGAGCTCAATAGAGGAGATGGCTCGTGAATACAAGAAGGCCGGGCTGAAGTATATGGCAATGTGTGATCATTCCTCTGTGATGGGGATCACGGGGGGGCTTGAATCAAAAGATATTAGCAAACAATGGAAAGAGATCGATCGCATTAACAAAAAGATGAGTGGATTTAAAATTTTGAAAGGAAGTGAAGTGGATATATTGAAAGATGGTTCTTTGGATTTTGAAGATGAGGTCTTGAAAAAGCTGGATATTGTTGTGATTGCGGCTCATATGTATACGCGTCTGTCGAAATCTCAACAAATGAAACGACTAATTGCGGCTATTGAGAATCCTTATTCGAAAATCTTGGCTCATCCAAGCGCCAGAATGATAAATCGTCGTGGGCCTATGGAGATTGATATGGTTAAAATCATCGATGCGTGCAAGGAAAATAATGTCGTAATCGAGATTAATTCCAATCCTTTGAGATTAGATCTCAATGATAAATATGTAAAGATCGCGAAAGACAAAGGTGTTAAAATTGCTATCAATAGTGATGGACACCACTCTTCTCGACACGAACTCTTGAAGTATGGAGTGTTTGTCGCGAGGCGCGGTTGGCTGACGAAAACAGACGTAATTAACACCTACGACCCAGACAAGCTTTTAAAGATATGGAAATAGTAGCGGATTGACTTTCAAGGAGTGGCGTGAGAATATTTTCGGGTAATCTTTTAACCTTATCAAACATGAAGAAATTACTTATTTCTCTTGTAGGACTATCTCTTGTACTTGGAGTCTTCGCTGGCTGTGGAATGGGGAGTGAAAAAGACCGATTTATATCTGCTTCTGTCGAAGTTGGATGTGCGATTTTTGACAACCCTGACCTGTTTGCTGATGCCACGGCTGTCGATTCAAAAGCAATCGAAGTTTTCTCTGAATATGGTTTCGACGCTACTGACGAAGAAGCTATGCTAGTCTTGACTGAGAAATATCAAAATGATGAAGAGATTCTGAAAGCTGTTCAAGAAGGGATAACCGACTGTGCTGGAGATGCTTTGAGTCAGATGTTGATGGACGAAGCGAATTTTTAGTAGGTTTAGAATTTTGAATTAAACTAATTGGCTGCTAGAATTCTAGCAGCCTTTTTTTTAACTTCGCGCCTTGGTCGCCAGCGGATGGCTGGGCGTGCACCGCCTATGAAAGTTGCGTTAGTACATGATTTCCTGTTGAAACTTGGAGGAGCTGAAAGAGTTCTAAAGGTTTTTGCTGACATGTATCCTGATGCACCTATCTATACTCTTCTCTATGATGAGAAAATTTGCGGAGAGATGTTTCCAAAAGAACGTGTGAGGACTTCATCGTTGCAGGATCTACCTAGGTTTATCCGCAAGAGACATCGGTTTCTGACCGGACGGATGCCCCGAGCTATTGAGGAATTGGACTTGTCTGAATTTGATTTGATTTTGAGTTCAAGTGCTGCTTATAGTCATGGGCTTATTGTTCCTGTCGAGACAAAACATGTTTGCTACTGTCACTCCCCTATGAGATACGCTTGGGATCATTCATCTGAGTATCTTGAGGAAAATAATGTTCGAGGTTTGAAGAAGGCTGCTTATGCGTGGCTGATTCGCAGTTTGCGTGAATGGGATCATGTGGCGGCTGATCGTCCTGACAAATATTTGGCTAATTCAAAGACTGTTTCAAAGCGACTCAAGAAATACTATAAGGTCGACTCTGAAGTTATTTTCCCTCCTGTGGATGTACAGAATTTTCGTGTGACAGAAAACCACAGCGATTACTTTTTGATTGTTTCTACTCTTACGCCTTATAAGAAAATTGATTTGGCTGTTCAGCTTTTTAATAAAATTGGGAGGAAGCTTGTGATAATTGGAGATGGTTCTCACCGTCAGTATTTGGAAGCTATTGCTGCTGACAATATTGACTTTCTTGGGTTTAAGTCTGACGAAGATGTCCGAGAGTATATGCAGAATTGTCGGGCTTTGCTCTTTCCTGGTGAAGATGATTTTGGGATCGTACCTGTCGAAGCGATGGCATGTGGGAAGCCAGTATTGGCATATGGTAAAGGAGGTGCTCTAGAAACTGTCGTGGCTGGGCGTACGGGTGAATTCTTTTACGAACCGACGGTGGAGTCTATGGAAGATGGTTTGGCTCGGCTAATGTACAATGAAAGAGAATACAAACCTTTGGGGATTCGCAGGCATGCGAATCAATTTAGTAGAGATGAGTTTGAGGAGAGAATTAAAAAGGAGATTGCTAAAGCTATTTAATTTCTTGTCAATTCCTAGATTTCCTTTTCTGTTATTTTTTTGTTTTGCTATGTTAGAATATAGCTCCTTTATTTGACAATCCCCTACGCACCGTGTCGAAGATCGCACTCTACAGAAAGTATAGACCCTTCAACTTCAAGAATCTTGTTGGACAGGATCATATTAAAAATACTTTAGTGAATGCTTTCAAATCTGAGAGTCCTTCTCATGCATATCTTTTTTGTGGACCGAGAGGAACTGGGAAAACCACAACTGCGCGTTTGATTGCAAAATCTTTGAATTGTGAGAATTTGCAGGATGGATATGAGCCTTGTAATGAGTGTACTTTTTGTACTTCTATCAATGATGCCAACTTGATTGATATGATTGAGATTGATGCCGCGTCAAATCGTGGTATTG
>CAZBZZ010000124.1:0-3182 GCA_964496555.1 uncultured Candidatus Peribacteria bacterium | reverse complement strand
CAGTCGGATCCACAACCTCAACCATACCTGTATTTTTCTCTATAACGACAGATCCCAGAAGAGTCCCGTCAGCCCCACCAAGTTTGATGTCATAATAGAACCTATACTCATCTTCACGAGGCGAAAACTCCACATACAAGCCAGTCTCCTCAAGTAACAATCTAAATCCCTTGTCTTCAAAAGTCTCCTTTAACCCAAGTTGAGCTTCCATGATTTTCGTCTGAACAGCTGGCAAAACATCCAGTTTCTCAAGGAAAGGAGGTAACGCCGTCGCTAAATCAGTAACCTGCAAAACAATATTATCTTCATCACGAACATCAACCAAAGTGATAGCCAAATCAGCTTTTACAAAAGAAACCTGAGCAACAACTTCCCCAACATAATTCTCAACATCATAAAGCAAACCAGTCTCACTCTCATTAGGCTCAGCAATAAAAGACAACTTTTCAGAATCAAGCAAAGCAACGATCTCTTCAGAAGAAAAAGAATCAATTATATATTTTTTTGTCTCTTCGACTTGAGTAATCAAAGACAACAAAGAACTCAAATTATCAGTCAAAAACTGCTGCACTCCCGACAAGAACTCATCTTCACTTTCAGCTACAATCATATCCAAAGAACCAACAGTAGCTTGATACAAGTTTCCTGTCTCCTTTTCTAAATAAAAGTACAAAACTTGATTTTCAACCTCATCCAAAAGATAAACCTCGTGTCTATCATTAACCTCTCCCTTTTTTGAAAGAGAAAGATTCCTGCTATCCAAAAAAGCAGAGAATTTATCTGTATATAAAGCATCTAAATAAGAGCTGTGTTTACTGAGTTTCTGTTTCAAATTCTCCTGTTCTCCCAAAAACCCAACATATTTAAAGAGTGCAACTTGCAAGTCGTCTTCATTCCCATCCTCCCGAGACGATTCCTCAAAATCCAAGCTTGAAGCATATTGACGAGTAGGCAATAACAAGAACCCTCGAACTTCAGTCAAATCCTGAGCCAACATGGTAGTAATCTCATTCAATTGACCGACTTCGTCTACAAGAGACGAGCCACTGTTAGCTAAAGAAGAAATTCCTCCAGTAACTTTACTGACCTGTATATATTGAACAAGAAAGAAAATTACTATAAATCCAATCAGGAAATTTTTCTTTATAAGATATGGCTGCCAAGTCCTAGGCATCTTCTCTTTTAATAGAGATAGAGATCGCGAAAGCTTTTCTTGCAGGCTAGCAATTTTAGGCAGTTTTATTTTATTTTTAGCCATTTGAAGAATGATGAAAAGATTGCGCCAGCAAATCTTATAAAAAATCTTGTCTTTATGCAAATTTTTGTATAGAATCTCGTTTGCGTAGTGGCTGATTTAGTTAGTCGCTCACATCCTCTCTCTTTAAAAACTCGCGGGTGTCGTATAAAGTCTATTACCTTGGCCTTCCAAGCCAATGATACGGGTTCGATTCCCGTCACCCGCTCCATGAAAATTACAGGTTCAATTCGAGCTACCCCACATGGGAGGTTCGAACCAGAATTCAAGAATCCACGGTTGACATAGAGGGGGTTTTGAGTTATTGTAACTCCTAATATAATATTCATTTTTATGACCGAATCACCTGACAATACTGATGAAATAGAGGTTTTAGAGAGTAATATTGAGGGAGGTATATTAAGAGTTCTACCTCTATTTACTGGGAAGCCTCATGTCTCGGATATAGTCCAAGCTATAGCTGATGCTACAACTCATTTTGGTGAAATAGCTACGATTGACTCCATGCAATTGAAGAGACCGCTTCCATCCAATGTAGAACTACGCATTACCAATAGATTGGAGCAATCGCCAAACGATGAAAGACCTCTTTGTACTGCAAATCTATCGACAGAAAATGGAGCATTCTTGTCTGCCTCCTTTTTCTCTCGTGCTTCGGATGGGGAACCAATAAGATCCTTCATGCCACTTCGAGAAATTGAACCTGAGGACGCATCAGCCTCTCATGATCCAGTATCGAGTGTATGCACATATGAAACTCCTAATAACTCCAAGGATGCAATAGCTCTAATCTTCAGAGCTTTGAACGATGCCACTAACAGATGTATGGAATGTTCTCCAGGACAGTGTCTTGAAAATTTAAAACCTGGTAAACATATGAATGCCTTCACTCGCTACGGACAGATAGATATTGGGGCTATACTGCAAACAGATCGATTTACTGTGGTTTCGAACCTTTGGAAAACTGAAAGACGGAATGGGTATCTATTTCTTACCACTTCTTATGTTGTTTATAATGAAAGCGGTGAAAGATTGTGTTCTGGAGACATCGAGAAAGCAATAGTTCCACTTTCAGTCCTTACGGACAGTTAGACCTAAACCACCCCAAAAAAAGTTCTAACATCGTCCAATGTGGAGCTCCATGCATTTTAACAGGTTAAATTCGAAGTACCCCTGACGGTACGTTCGAACTTTTTCGCTTAATAAAGCAAATCCGACGGTGTGTCTTAATTAGGCTCAACAGTTAACAAAAGAACACTATGATTTTTCAAAGTGGTTGATATTGAAACTTCATCACCACTAATTGACTTTTGCACATCAATAATCTGGTCCAATTCTCCAGTCTCAAGGTTATACATTCCGTTATTATTATCTTCTCCCATTAACTGGTAGTCATAGTATGAATTCGTATGTGTTTCATCTATTAAATAACCATTTATTTGGACTTCGTTAGCTCCTGGTAGCTTAGAACTCATGTCTTCCAAGGTCAGATTTATAGTTTTGTCAAAGTCCTTTAAATCGTCGAATCTCCAAACAAAAATCTGCACACCTTCGTTGCTTGTTGTTGCAATAGCTCCAATAGAATCATCATCCGCAATTTCACCATCTCCGTTCACCTCTACTTCCACTTTATTATCTCCAAGCATCTTCAACATTTTAAATACAAAATAAGTTGGTTTTACGACAGTCCCATTTATCATCGATAATCCATATTGTTCACTGTAATACGCATTAGGGAGTTCATTCTTCACTCCATTGAAACTGGTTATACAAGACAACTCAATGTCTTCTTCCATTTGATAATGAATCCCTGCTGCAGTCCAGGCAGCGTTTTCTTCATTTATTGGTGTTGTCCATCTCGCCCATTCATCCATAATTAAGCCTGGTTCTTGATCGAGATTATATGATTGGACCAAATTTCTATACT
>CAZBZZ010000123.1:0-3198 GCA_964496555.1 uncultured Candidatus Peribacteria bacterium | reverse complement strand
ATGGAGGTGGAGCGAGCGTGATTGAAGCTGATGGGACTGGGTATTCACTGCCTGATGAACTGGATCTCTCTGAGGCTTTGGAGCCTGATTTGTTTGGGATGGATGTTTCGGATGAGGAGGAAGTTGTTGCCGAAGACATGGACGAACCGATCAGCGAAATCGAGGATTTTGTTTTTGAGCCTGAGCTCACGATTGAGCCTACTGAGGTGACGATCGCGGATGACGGATTTTTGGAGATTAATGATGGTGGGATTTTTGATATAGAAGATTTTTCAGAGGAACCATCTGCTGATGAGCCTGGTCTATTAATCAGGGAAGATCAAATTGTGAATGCTGGTTTTGTTGGGGCTTATTTATTGGAAGAAGATCATGATGGGTTTTTGTATAAGACTATAAATATGGGAGATTTGTACGGAGTAACTGTGATGAAACATGCTCTTACAAATGGGACTACTACTTATGCGAAAGCTTATTCTATCGTGACTGAAAATCCAGATCAGATTGATAATGTTTATAATGTTTTGAAGGTTCGTGCTGCCGAGGGAACTCAATCTGAGGTTAATGCAACTAATCAATTTGGAAGTTCGAGTTTTTATATGAATGATGCGCGTCGTGAGAGTGTTGCTTTCTTAACTGTGCGAGTTGGGACTAGAATTTATGGATTCAGTTATCCAAAACAATATCATCCTCAGATTCAGAGTTTGATTTCCATTTTGATGTTGGATGGGCGGTGAGTAAACATGTCACATAATCAAACTTCTTATGAAACGTTCAGTTAAAATTACGATTGGGGTAGTGGTTGGGATTGTTGTAATTGTAGGAATCGCATTAGTGGCAAATGGGGATTTTCTTCAAGGAAGGCTATCTAAAATACGCAGATCAGTTCAACCAGCACCTGCATACAACGAAGAAACATGTTACGACTCCGACTGTCAAACATCAACGGATGTTAAAAAAGCAGAAACTATATTAGAAGACAGCCAAGCTGAGCTTTCGAGAATAAAGAGAGAAGTAAAAGAGAGAAATTTAAAATGGACACCAGTAATGACAAAAGTAGCTCTTCTACCTAACAGGGAGAGTTTTTTAAGAGTAGAACTACCTGAAATTAAAAGTACTGACGTTTTTTTCCATCAATTAAATCTTGATGAAAGACAAATCCCAAAATCAATTTCTAAATCTTTCGAACCTTCCAGACCTTCCGAAGCAACAATCGGAGATCAATGTGATGATACTCATCCCTGTGGTCAAGGTTTAGAATGTGGAGATCCTCATTCAATTGGAGGGACTTACTGTTATGGATTTGCTGGAACTGAATGCACCCAAGATTATCTTTGTCATAGTAATTGGTGTTATAACGGGGTTTGTAAAGGTGGGGAAGGAGATCAATGTGATCCGTTTGGGGTTGAGGTTCTTTGTGATCCTGGACTAGATTGTGTTGGACAAGGAAGTTGTTTGCCCAAAGAAGCAGAATGTTTGCATGATGATTATTGTTCTAGCGGAGAAAAATGTATTGATGGAAGTTGCCAGGAATGGTTTGAGCCTCCTGTTGTATATCCTGCAAAGCAAGCGGGAGCTTCTTGTACTGAAAGTGAAGAATGTGCCAGTAAAATCTGTGTAATTCCACCAGGCATGTTAATGGCACAGGATGGGTATTGCGCTAACTTTGAGGACCTACCCAAATTCACTTGGACCGATGTAGCAGGAGTTAATTATGTAACACCAGCAAAAGACCAGGGGAAATGTGGTTCATGCTGGGCATTTGCAACAACAGCTGCTGTTGAATCCTTGTATATGATATATCACGGGGCAACTAATCCTGAGGCTGTTCCAGATTATTCAGAACAAGAATTATTGGAGTGCTTCAATGGTTGTGCTGGGCTTGATGTATCGATAGCTATGTATTATTACAGAGATACAGGATCTACTTCAGAAATAAATAATCCATATGACCCAGAAAATGCAAGTACTGGAAACTGCTGGCATCCTGAACCAAGATTTTTCATAGATGGTTGGGCCCATGTAACCACTGAATTTGCACTTGAGGGGCCAATAGATCTAGTTGAGGTTAAAAAAGCATTAGCTTATGGACCAGTAGTAGCATACATGGCAACGGGAGACGGATTTTCATATTATGGCGGAGGAATATATGAACCTCTAGAATCCGGCGATGACTTTGATCATGCTGTTCTTATAGTAGGTTGGGATGATAAGAAAGAAGCTTGGTTTGTAAAGAATAGTTTTGGTACTGATTGGGGAGAAGATGGATTTTTCTGGATAAAATATGGGGTCGGCGGTTTGGGGAGACTTACAATGATCCCTCTTGTGGATAGTGTAGAGTATGAAGATATTGATATTTTTTAAGATTGAGCCCGGGCATTACTTGCCCGGGGAATGATGCCCGGGCGTGAAGCGTACTTCTGATTGACTTTTTCGTCGATTTCTCTAGAATACCCCACGTTACGCACTCAAGTTATATTACTTGAACAAATAAAAAAATGGCAGATAAACCACAAGGACCAACCATTATAAAACTACAGATTCCAGCTGGGAAAGCTAATCCAGCTCCACCTGTAGGTTCTGCGTTGGGACAACACGGAGTTGATATACAAGCTTTTTGTAATCAATTCAATGAACAGACAAAAGAGTTGGGAGACTCTCTAGTGCCTGTAGTTATTACAGTTGCTGAGGATCGATCATTCACTTTCGTCACAAAAACTGAGCCTGCTGCTTCATTGATCAAGAAAGCGATCAAATTGGACAAAGGTTCTGGAGTTCCACACAAAGAAAAGGTTGGAACTATCACACGTGCTCAATTAGAAGAAATCGCAAAGACTAAGATGAACGACTTGAATGCAAATGATGTCGACGCTGCGGTTCAAATCATCGCTGGAACATGCAGAAGCATGGGCGTTGAAGTAAAAGGATAATTTTTATTTAGTGGGAGGCTGGCTCGATTCCGAGATTGGCCGCTATCACCACTTAACCCATACAAAATGGCAAAACACGGAAAAAAATATCTCGAAGCTCGAGAACTCGTAGAGGCAGGGCTCGCAGATAAAGAAGCTTATTCTGTCGATGAGGCAATTGAGCTTATCAAAAAAACTTCTACAACTAAATTCGATTCGACTTGTGAAGTCCACTTTCGACTTGGTGTAGATCCAAAACAAGCAGACCAAAACATCCGAAGCACTGTATCTC
>CAZBZZ010000122.1:0-3204 GCA_964496555.1 uncultured Candidatus Peribacteria bacterium | reverse complement strand
AGGCGAAGGTGAGGGCGAGGGGGAAGCCGAAGGTGAGGGCGAAGCTGAAGGTGAAGATGAAGTCGAGGGCGAAGTCGAATATGATGGATTCTCAGATGTAGACGAAGGAGACCCTAACTACGACGCAATAGATTTCGTCGGAAGCAATGATATCTTCGGAGGATATCCAGACGGAACATTCAAACCAAACAAGGTCATAAACCGCGCAGAAACAGCAAAAGTAATCCTAGAAGCACTAAGCTACACAGTATACGACAATCCAGGAAACGGATTCGGCTACTCAGATCTAGACATAGCAGAATGGTACATGGGACATATTTTCACATCATTCGCAAAACAAATAATGAAAGGATACCCAGACATGACTATGAAACCTGAACAAACAGTAAACAGGGCAGAGATGCTTAAAATGTTCCTAAAAGCCACAGGATCAACCCTCTCAACCTGCACAACTTCTCCATATCCAGACGTAGAAACAGACGAATGGTTCTGCACATACGCAAGATTCGCACAACTCAACAACCTAGTTGATGAAGACTCAAACGGAGAATTCAGCGGAAGTGATGGAATGACTCGAGGAGATGTTGCAGAACTCTTCTACAGATACGACCAAGCCTTCGGACTCTAATTTAAACCGACCCAAAATCAAAAAAACCGCTTCCAGCAACAAACTGGAAGTGGTTTCTCAAACCTCTGCCCCATTGCCAAAACCTCCATTTTGTGATAAAATTACAAGATAATTTTGAACATAAAACCAAATAAATGGGAAAAGCAACAGATCTATTAGTAGGAAGCCCAACAGCATCAACAAACGTGCTGACAGGTGACCCAGTGCTAACCACAATGATGGACAAAAACGCCGACAAACTCAGCGATGAGCCAATTTTAGACGTAATGAAAAGCACCCGAGATCTCGTAAAACACGTAGTAGTAGACGTCCCTCTCGAAACCTGGAAAAAAACAAAAGACCTCACACTAAACACACTTGCAGCACCTTTCATAAAGGTAGCTCAAATCACAACAAACGTAAAAAACTCTATCCAAGCAGTTCTTGGTGGAGGCATGATGGCTATAGAAGGCCTTGTATCTGCTCCAATATCAGCAGTCGGAGGAAAAATAAAAGGCCTCAAACCAGGCCACTCCCCTGCATAAGGCTCAATGCTCAATTCCCTCGAACTCCTCATCTTCAAAAACAGACATTAAATCCCCAGCCTCAGAAGACGCTAGAAGCTCTTTCCAAATTTCAGCTACCCGAGCCTCATACTCATCCTTCGACGAACACGGCTCATTCAAAATATGATATTCCTTGTGATGCAACCCATCACAACCAAAACAATTTTTGCAATCCTGACATTGATAACAAAACTGACAATCCGTACAATTCGCCAAAAAACACCCATAATTACAATTAAAATTCCACCCACCTCCAATACATTCATACCCCAACTCAACCTTGGTAAAAGAGCAATCCACAGAATCAATAATCTCATACGCATTAAAACAATACGCATCATCCCGAGACCTAACCATATCAAAACACCAATAACATCTCTGTGAATTCTCAATGTGATTCCCCAAACAATCCTCAGATTTAAGAATAAAATCTCTGTGTGGCATCTGCCCTTTAAGGTCATTGAATTTCTCTAAATTTGCTTCCGAAAAATCCTTTTCAAACTTTTCATATTCCTCTTTCGAAACCTGCTCATTAAAAAGCATGTATTGCCCACGCACCAACCCAACACACCCAAAACAATCTTCACACCCAGTACAATCATAGCAGAGCAAACAATCCCGACAGTCTTTGCAGTCCTGACAAAAATCACACCCATAACATCGAGCACAATCCAAACATTCATAACAAAGCTCACATTTTTCACAGTAAGCACAATCCACCACATCCTCCCCATGATAAACCCAGTAATTATAGTAACAATCGCGCTGCCAACCACTTCCACGCGTCAAAAAACAATCCTTGCTGTGATTCGTATGTGAAGTAAAATCCGAATTCTCACAAAACCACTGGGTCAACGCCAGCTTTGGGGTCTCAAGAAGAAGCTTTTTGTAGTCCTGCAGAAAACTCATACAACGGAATTATAGCATTCCCTTACACTCTATTCATAATCAAAGACTTGCTCTCTATTTAAAGAATTAATACAACCCACAACCATTTGAGCAGCTCTAGCAACAGTTGCAGCTATTTCCTCAGATCTACCACTGCAAACAACACTCCTCACACTTTCACGACTAAGATCACGAAAAAAATCTAACTGATAAGCCAGAGATGGATCTTCGGCAATTCTACCTACCAATCCCATCCCCATTAAATACCTCACCTCAACCAAATGCTCTTCAGAAACAGCAAAAACTTCTTTAGGTTTCCTTTCAAGATCAGGCATTTTAGCTTCAACAATCATTTCATTAGGACGACAATGCCGCCCACCAGTCCCAGTTTTCCCAGGAGTAAAAACATGTCTCGCCATAAACCCCAACCTCACAGGCTTTGCTCGAGCAACTTTACTTTTCGGCCTCCCACAATAAAATATCTCAGCCAAACCAGGATCATCCCGAACAAACTCACGCAACTTCACAACAACTGCCCTCTGAAATTCCCTACACAAAGCAAGTTGCTCCTCAGAAGCAATTGGCTCTTCAAACTCATTTTTAATTCCATCAACAGACATACAAAAAATTATAATCCTAAAAAAGGGACTATTTATAGATCAAAACCAGCAAAAAATCAACCAAAAACCAACTACTCCCCTCCTATTCCAACACCCCACTCACCCGTATAGTTCAACCAACAATTATCCGCAGCTTCCCGAAAATCAGGATCACTATTCATACATTCAAGCATCTCCCCGAGATGCATATCTGCAATATCCACATCAAAAGGCCCCCAAGTCGCATCACAGTAATCATAATGATGAACATATGTCTTATTCACACCATCCAAACATTTCATGTATGAATCAAAAGCCGGATCACCAGCAGAATCAATATACATAGTCCCAATCAAACCATAAGTCCCACTCTCAAAAACAGGAGGTTCCCATTCCTCTTCTTCCTCCTCGTCATCAATCACTATACAATCCTTAAAGGAATCTTTAAATTCATCTTCTCCATCATCACATTCTTCATAAGAAGTCGCAGCAAAATTTGCAATATCAACCTCCTCCTCTTCCTGAGCAGCAGTTATGAGATCCA
>CAZBZZ010000121.1:3043-3254 GCA_964496555.1 uncultured Candidatus Peribacteria bacterium | reverse complement strand
TTCTTTAATGCCTCCGTGAGGTTTGTTTTTTCTGCTGCAAGATCTTCCACTTCGCCGAAATCTGTTGCAGTTAAATTCGCAACCTCACTCCTTGCTTCGTACAAAGCTATTACTGCTTTATTGCTCAGAGATTTTGGTGGGTTTTTGTGAAAGGCAATCAGCATTGACTTGTGGCTTTTTGACAATTCTTCTGTTCTCTCTGCAAGATCTT
>CAZBZZ010000121.1:0-3033 GCA_964496555.1 uncultured Candidatus Peribacteria bacterium | reverse complement strand
ATTTCACAAATTCATTCTCTGTGTAATTTGCGTACAAGTAATCTATAGGATTAGTCCATTCTAAGTCTGAAGGTGATAAAACTGCACTTATAGTCTCGTCTGAAAGCTTTCCGCCGCTTAGAAACTCGAGAACCTTCACTTCCTTATTCTCAGTATCGTACCCTTTGTCAGCTAGAACTTTTGCTATTTTGGGCACTCTTGATCCTAATTTTTCAGAAAGTTTCAGATCCACATCTAAGGTATTAAAATTTGTTTCTGTCACTCCTTGCACAGCCAGGGCGACTGCTTCGTCAGTCGCTTTTGCTCCTTTCCCTATTAGAGTAAAAACTCCTTTCCAATCTTTATTCACTAGAGATTGAGCTAGTTTATCTTTTATGTTTTCTTCTATGTTTCCGAAATCACTTGTTTTGAAGTCGTTTATATCCAAAATGAGTAGTTTCGAAATTGCTTCTGGAGAGGTGTCTTTCAGAAGTTTTGTTATATCTCCGCATAAACTATCTCTCTCCCCGTGTCGAGCCCTCCCACTTTGGATATTGTAAATCAGTGTTATTGAATTATTGTCTTCATCTTCAAATGTGATGTAGAATTCATTGGAGTCATCCTCTTGTTCCGACACTTTAGGCTCTACTTTAAAGTATGGGAATTCTTTCTTTGCAATATTCATCATGAAGTCTTCTGTCATTGCTTCTCTTCCCTTTATCACCTCGAAATTCGCTTTCGGCACTGTGTCTATTATGGCTCCTGTGGGATCGATCAGATCGATTTCTTTTGTGCCGTTTGGCACGTATTTTATTCCGTTGAATTCTTGAACTTTTTTCGACTTCTTGGTTGATGGCTTCAGTGGTTTTATTTCGCGTGGTTCGGTTGTTAGATTTATTTTATCGAATGCGTCTGGATCATCTATCATTAGAATGTCTGGTTTTTTTTCTTCGCCTTCGTCTGCTGCTGCCTGCAAGTCTTCCGCAACTTCTTCCGAAACTTTTGCCTTGGCTCCTTTTGTAGCGGATTTGCTTGTTGATTCAGAGCCTGAACTTGCAGCTTTTTTGGCCTCGAGTTTTTTGTATTCTTTTTGATGATCTCCCTCGTCTTTTTTCATTTCTTCTAGGACTGGTTTGTCAGAGAAGAAGATTTTTGTTCCGTCGAGGATTGAGCAGTATTTTAGTTTTTTGGTGTAAACTCCTTCTCTGTGGTTTGGACCACCTTTTGTGAAGTATGCTGGTTCGAGTTTACTGCCGCTTTTTTTCTGAACACCATTGATGTGTTTTAATTGATTTGTCTCAAAGAGGTTCCCAATTCTTAGATATCTCCATACGGTTTTGTGCCCTTTTGAATCTAAATTTAGAGCTGTTTTTACGTTTGAGAAATTTGTCTTTAACGGACCTTTTGGTATACCTGCTCCGTCCCAACCTGTGAAGACGAGCTTCCTCATGTATAGACGGTTTTCTGGCGTTTTGAGCCATTTGAAAAGCGAGTCTTTGCCTTTTTTTATGACTTGTTTTGCTTTGAGTTCTTTTTCTGAAAGATCGAGTTGGTCTATAGTTTCTACCAGGAATGATTTTTGAATTTCCTTTGCTACATTTTTGAAAATTTTCCCATCTAAAATAGATTCTTCGCTGTCTATTTTTGTTTTTGCTTTTAGTATAATTGCGTCAATCTTTGCATTTCCTTCAGCTATCATTTTTTCCAAATCCTCCTTTTTTATGTTCGGAGTTTCTTTCAATTGTTTTTCAAGTTTTGCTCTTGCCTTTGCTCCAATAGAATCCACTTTCGCCTTTGCTTCTTCTAATGAAAGGACTTCATCTTCTGAAATTTCATGTTCTGATGGGGTAAATCCCATTGGATCATATGGATCTCCTTCAATTGTATATGTTTTCCCTCCTTTTTCTCTAAGAAGAATTGGCTTTCCCCCGTGCTCTAGCTCAACTTTCCCTGTCTTTTCATTGTAAACTCCTGGGCCAAAGCTGGGCACTTCGTCTTTCCAAACTTTACTTCCGTCTTCTAGTATGTATTTTCCACCTGATTTATTTGTGATTTTGACAGCTTCTGTATCTGGAGATCCCGGATCTCTAACTTCTACAAATTCACCGACCTTCAAAGGCCCTGTTTTCCCTATAGCAACTGTGTTTTCCGTAGTTGCCTCAACCTCTGATGGCGCCTCTACTGAGGATCCTGAATCTGGTGATTCAGGGATCTTCTTCAAGAAAACTGGTCGATTTTCTTTGAAGATGTTTTGGCTCACTAGCATATTGCGAGCAAATTTTTGGAATAGTCTTTTCATAATATTTTTGTTATTTGTGTTTTTAAATATTTTTAATTTTTTTGTTTAGATCCTGTTCGGCTTCTTGGCTCTCTCTTTCTTCTGTTATTTGTTTTGCTTTTTTGACCGCTTTTTCAATTACTAAATCTAGAGATGCGTTCATTTCTTCCAAAATAGAGGTTTCGCTTTCTTTCCTGGCCTTAACTTGCTCGTATTCTTGAGCTAGCAACTCTATTAATCCCACCTTCTTTTGAGGTGTTAATTTTGCAGCATTTTTCAAAATTTCCTCCTGTTTCTCTTGAGAAATATACTGACGAAATGCTCGAGATTTTTTGAGCATTTCTTGGATTTTTTGCGTCGTTGATTTGGCTAATTTGGCCATTTTTTTGTTTCTGTTTTTATTTTTAAATTAATCGTTAAATTATATCATTTTTTAGGTTAAATGACAAGGGTAGAGAGGGGGATTTGGGCTGTTTTGGAGTGGGTTTGGAGCTGGGTTTGGAGCTGGTTTTTGCTCGATTTATCGGAAGATTTTGCGGAGTTTTTTTGCGAATTTGTATAACAGGTATAGGAATGGTCTGAATGCGAATTCTTGGGCGGGCAGGTATGAGAGGTGCTCACCTCCGAATTTGCGCTTGAAGGCGGTTACGCCATACCAAGGATGGGCGGTTGATCCGTTTTGGTTGCTCTTGCTGGGTGGAGCAATACCTAAGAAATCGAATTCTTTGCATCCAAGTGATTTTGCTTCTTTTATCGCGTGCCATTGGAGCAGATAT
>CAZBZZ010000120.1:0-3263 GCA_964496555.1 uncultured Candidatus Peribacteria bacterium | reverse complement strand
GGGGCCGACTCCCCGGCAAGCTCAATCTCAACATCACTCTCAGCTCTTTCAACTTCATACTCGTCAACCTCCCAACTATCACTTTCAGCAACAAAATGAAGTTCAGGGAATCCTAGTCTAAAAATTCGATCAGCGTCCTCTCCCTCATAAGACTCGATGAAAAGATCATGAAACTCATTGTATTTCTTAGCTTCATAAAGATCCAAACACCTCAATATAGCCACATTTTTATTTCCACCAAACTTTTTCTCAATAATAGGCTTCATCACACGAGCAACATTCTGAACCAACAATTCAGAGTCACGAACCTTGTCGTTGGATAAAGAACTGGCAGAATATTCAGTGAACCCCTCATTAGCAATATCTCTCGCGACATGAATTGCCTCGTGAAGATTGTAATGACAAATCTCATCAAACTTTTCTTCGCTCAGAGCATGAAAAACAAGAGGATCAATCGCATAATGATCTCCAAATGCCTCGCCAATATTTATACCTGATTGTTTTTGAATCAGGATCTTGTCCGCTGGGACGTCAGCATCTTCACTTAATACCATCAGCAATCTGCGTACCAGTCTGATCTTCTCAACAGCATTAGGAGTTTTAACCTGTTCCAACTTTTCCATATATTGTTTCAAAGTCACCGCAGAGGGATCTTCAGCCATAGATTCCTCAAGAGTTTTCCCCTCGAGAACATCTTTAACTTCCTTCCCAACATAATCAGAAACAACTTCCTCTTCAGGAAGTTCCTCACCTGGTTTTAATGTTTTATCGTCATTTGTCATTGAGCAATTATACCATAAATAAGCTTCAAATACCACCCACCAGCTGATAGAATGCCACTATGGCACAAATATTTCACATCACACTACTCGTGTTGATTTCAGTCCTCCCAGCACTCTTCCTGCTCTGGTTTTTTGAAAAACAAGACAAAGGAGACCACGAACCACGCAAACTCAAAAACAAAATCTTCTTCTGGGGAATCCTCACTACAATCATCGCAGCCGGAATCGAAATCAACATCGCAGCAATCATCCCAAAAAGCACCCCACCATGGTTGTACCTATTTTTAATAGCATTTGTTGTGACAGCATTGGTGGAGGAAGGCTTGAAATTCTGGGTAGTGAAAAAGCAAGCCTGGCCACACAAAAAATTCAACGAAGTAATGGACGGGATCACATATGCAATAATAGCCGGCCTCGGGTTTGCAGTGCTCGAAAACCTCCTATACGTTCTCCAAGAAGGAGTAGTCACAGGAATAGTCCGAGCGATATTCGCAGTTCCAGCTCATGCGCTGTTTTCTGGAATAATGGGGTACTACATCGGCAAAGCAAAATTCGCAAAAACTCCATGGGACGCACGAGCAAAACTATGGAAAGGTTTTGGACTCGCAGTGCTTTATCACGGATTATATGATTTCTTCCTAATGTCAGAATCGTGGATGTGGATGTTGGTAATCCCTTTGATGATATTGATGGCATTCCAGTTAAAATATCTGATAAACAAAGCCCGTTTCGAAGACAAAGCCCAAAAAAGAAAACCCTCAGTCTTCGACTTCAAAAGAGGATTGAAAATAGTGTCAGCAACATTATTTGTAGTTGTTGGGATTTTATCATTTGCAGGAACTATCTTGGCCGTATCAGAAGAAGCAAACAACTACAGAACAATAGATATCTTATACAGTGCAATTTTTGCCCTCGTACTCTTCACGATCGCGTATTTCATTATTAGAAGAAAATGATCCAATACAAAGAAATAAAGATGGAAGGAGAGAGGATTTTCTTGCGACCGCTCCGATTGGAGGATGCAGAGCAGATTTTTGAGAACGTGAAAAAGAAAGAAGATCGGCCTCTGGCATATGTGATTCCATTTCCATATGAAAAGAAAGATGCGATTGAATTTATAGAAAAATCTTTGAAACAAGGCGAAGCTCGCGAGGCATTTCAATTAGCCATCGAATCAAAAGAAACAGGAGAAGTGATAGGGTCTTGTGGATTGCATAATGTGAACTGGGATCATCGCAACACGGAGATCGGATATTTAATTCGCGTACAAGAGCGTAGAAAGGGATACGCGACCGAAGCAGTCCAATTACTTTTGGAATTAGCATTCAATGAATTCGAATTTTATAAAGTCCAAGCAAAAGCCTTCGACATAAATGAACCCTCAAAAAGAGTCCTAGAAAAAAATGGTTTTGAAAAAGAGGGATTATTCAAAAGCCAAGTCTACAAAGAAGGGAACTATTACGACGAGGTGAGGTATGGATTGTTGAAAGGGGATTGGGAAGGCTAATAATCCAACCCATCTCCATCAAAAATCTCTCTGAAATACCACTTGATCAACTTCCAATTATCGTCGCGTGGCAAGAGAGTATAAGCATTTAGAGCATTCTCACAATCAGGCCTTTCTCCAGCCTCAGCCACGCCATCAGGCCCTCCAGCAGCCTCCCATTCAGCGATCATCTCTCCACACTGCTCAGTCGAAACATACTCAGGAACATACAAAATGTTCCCACTCGAAATAACATGAGAAGAATTGATTTCAAAACTCTGATATCGGAAATAATATTGGATAGCTTCCGAGACAGAAATATCAGTCTCGGTCTTTTTCAAAACAGTTTTTACGATGTCATACAAAGTCCCTGCATCACCAAATCCAAAACTTCGCGCTTTTTTCTGAATAGCAGCAAGAATTTTCTGCTGTCTTTCCGAACGAGCGAAGTCAGAACTAGTGTGCCTGGTCCTAGCAAGCCGCAAAGCTTCACGCCCATTCATGTGATAAGCCCCCGGCTCATAGTGTAGAGTTCCCCAAACCCCATCGTCCAAAGTTTTGTAAGTCGGATCGATCACAGCTTGGTCAAGATACAGATCAATCCCTCCAATCAAATCAACAACATCAATAAACGCATACATATCAATCAAAATAAATTTATCCAATCCGAGTTTACTTGAAATATCCGCCAATGTTTTCCCACAAACCAATTTCGTCCGAGCCTTTGTTAAAAATCCTTCTTGTTCATCTTTGAATTTATCAAACAGGAATTTCGTAATAATAAATCCCAAAACTGAATCTCCCATAAATTCTAGAGTTTCAAACGATTCAGTTAACATATATTTTTTAAGAGCTGATTTATGTGTAAATGCTGTTTGATAAATACCAATATTGTTGATTTTTATTCCAACAAGTTTTTCAATATCATTTTTACATAAATGAGGAGGATCTATCAAAATGAAATCTTCTGTAAATGATTCATTTTCCATTGCGTG
>CAZBZZ010000119.1:0-3269 GCA_964496555.1 uncultured Candidatus Peribacteria bacterium | reverse complement strand
CAATCTGTGTCATCGTGCCAGTCACCGTCATCGGTCCAATCATCTTGGTGATCATCTTCATCCCATTTGTCGTCATCGGTCCAATCATCTTGGTGATCATCTTCATCCCATTTGTTGTCGTCGGTCCAATTATCGTCAGTCCAATCGTCATCATCACCCCAACTTTCTAGTTCTGGATCATGATCATCCTTGTCTTCAGGATCTGTCATATCAGCGCCAGTTGCACTACCGTCGTCTGAAGTAGTACCGTCATCTGAAGTAGTGTTCGAGCCGTTGTCCGTAGCCTCCTCAACAATGAGGACACTCGACATTACGTTTTTTGCGACACTTGCTTCTGTGCTTGGTGTTAATACCAAAACTCCTAGCCCTATTAATAGAGCCACTAGCATTTTGGGCCTTTTCTTGCAGTTGCAGTCGCATGTTTCGCAGCTGCAAACCTTACAAGAGCCACAGCCCTTTTTCGATCTTGCCATTTGAAATGGGTTATATATTTATATTTATTTTTATTTTTTTGCTTCGCTCACTACTTTAAGCATGTAATCAGCCAATGGAGTAGTAGCCTCTATTTCCACGTCTGGCATGAATACGCTAGACATAACGTTCTTTGAAACCGCCCCCTCTGTACTTGGAGTTAATACCAGTACAGACAGTCCTACCAAAAGAGCTACTAACATTTTTGACCTGCAATTACATTTGCAGTTTTTACAATCACACATTTTGCAGTCATCCATTTTTGAATGGGTTAGGTTTTTGTTTTTGTTTTGGAAGTTTTACTTAACTTCACATCTGTTACTATACTATATTTAACCTCGTTTGTAAAGCCCCTAAGGTGGGCCTCCAGTCCTGTTTTTGGTATAAGTATGGGCGCTATGAAAGACCAATTAAGTTGGGTTGAAATCTCGCGAGATGCGCTCGCCCACAACATCAAATCGTTGAAGAACCGAGCTGGACAAGGAGTTGTCCTATGCCCTTGTGTAAAGGCAAATGCGTACGGTCATGGCCTAGTCGAGACTAGCAAGATTTTCCTTGAGAGTGGGGCTGATTGGTTGGCTGTTAATGCATTGTATGAAGCTGAGATTTTGCGCGAAGCTGGGATTGAGGCTCCCCTATATATAATGGGATACACTTTGTTGAAAGATTTGGAGCGTGCTTGGGAATTGGATTGCCGAGTAGTTGTTTATGATAATGAAACTTTGGACGCTTTGGCTGGATTGGCCGGCAAGTTTGATAAGCCTTTGCATTTACATGTGAAGGTGGAAACTGGAAATAACAGACAGGGAGTTCAGGTTGATGACTTGGTTGATTTTGCTCGTAAATTGGTTGAGATCGATGGGTTGGTTTTGGAAGGTATTGCTACTCATTTTGCTAATATTGAGGATACTACCAATCATGAATACGCATTCAAACAAGTTGATAGATTCAAGGAAGCTGGTTCGTTGCTTCGAGAGTCTGGTGTTTTGGGAGATAAGGACTTCATGATGCATTGTGCGAACTCAGCCGCGACTATTTTGTATCCAGAAACTCACTTCGATATGGTTCGTGTTGGGATTTCGGCTTATGGAATGTGGCCTTCGAGTGAAACACGTGTTAGTTATCAAAATCTTCACAAAAATGGCTTTGAATTGAAACCAGCTTTCACATGGAAGTCTGTGGTTGCTCAGATCAAAGAGGTCCCTGCTGATAGTGCTGTTGGTTATGGTTGCTCGTATAAAACCACTCGTAGTACTAAGATGGCTATAGTTCCTGTTGGTTATTACGATGGATATGACCGAAAGTTGTCGAATAGTTCTTATGTTTTGATTCGAGGACATCGTGCGAAATTACTTGGTCGGGTTTGTATGAATATTATTATGGTTGATGTTACTGATATTCCTGATTTGGAGGTTGAGGATGAAGTTGTTTTGATGGGTGATGAGATCAGTGCTGAGCAGTTTGCAGATTGGATTGGAACTATTAATTATGAAGTCACTACTAGGGTTAATGAAAGAATCCCTAGGGTAGTTGTATAATTTTTGTATACAGACAATGACTTATTATAAAAAAATCGGGATTGAGGATAATGGAGAGACTCTTACTCTTCTGACAGCCGATGATTTTGCGCTTGAGTCTTTTTATTTTGATAAGGGAATCGCTCCTACTCCTGAAATTAGCTTGAGAGAGTCTGTTGTTGAGAAATTAAAAGAGGCCAAAAAAGTGCTCCCCAAAGGTTATGATTTCAAAATTTTTGATGGATATCGCTTGCTTGAAACTCAAAAACAATTATTTGATGGTCTTTACAATTATTATAGAACTCATAATCCGAACTGGAACAAAGCGACTTTGGGAGAGAAAACCGAAATCTTTGTAGCAGCGCCTCGATATGACATAACTCACCCATCCCCTCATAACACTGGAGGAGCGGTTGATTTGACTATCGTCGATGAAAAAGGAGAGGAGCTTCCGATGGGGACTGTATTTGATGAATTTTCGGAGAGAGGAGCGGCTTTTACTGACCACTTTTTAGGAGAGTCTGAAAATCACGACAACCGCGAATTCCATAAAAACAGGATGCTTTTGAAAAAAGTTCTTGAGGCTGTGGGTTTTGTGAATTACGAAAATGAATGGTGGCATTACAGCTATGGAGATCAGATGTGGGCCTTCCAAAAAGGCGTTGATTATGCTATTTATGGGAGCGTTGAATTAACCTAATTTATGACATGTCAAAAAAAGTTGTAGCAGTTATTTTCGGGGGAAAAAGTGGCGAGCATGAAGTCTCGTTGGTTTCGGCAGCGAGTGTTCTTCGCGAGATCCCACGCGACAAATATGAAACAGTTGAGGTAGGAATAGACAAACATGGTTATTGGTATCGCGGTGAGGGCGTGATGGAGGCTTTGAAGGCAGGTTCGGTTGATGGACTTGAGTCTGTTTCTTTTGAAGAAGCGTTGAATGGATGCGATATTGCCTTCCCTGTTTTGCATGGACCTTTTGGTGAAGATGGGACTATTCAAGGTTTGTTTGAGATGATGGATATTGCTTATGTTGGATGTGGAGTTTTGGCATCAAGTGCGTGTATGGACAAAATTATTTGCAAAGATGTTTTGGACAGGGCTGGGATTTCAGTCGTGCCTTATGTGAGTTTCTTGAGATCTGAATGGGAAGCTTCGTCTGATGAATGGATTGAGCGTATTGAGAAGGAAATTGAATATCCATGTTTTGTGAAACCTTCAAATATGGGTTCTTCTGTTGGGGTCAGTAAAGTTACAGATGCGAGCGAGATTAAAAATGCGATC
>CAZBZZ010000118.1:0-3339 GCA_964496555.1 uncultured Candidatus Peribacteria bacterium | reverse complement strand
TACCTTGCTTATCTACACCGCGGTCCCCGATAGGGGCGTCGCCTTCGCTGTTCTCAACGGCACCTGGGGGCTGAAGTTCCTGCTTGTTCTTCCACGTGGATGGGGATCTGCTTTCGAGCGATGGCCTGACTGGGTCCAAGGAGTTGTCATGGGGGGGGCAACTCTGGTGATGGCGGGGGTGATCCTTGGGTCTCCTCTGCTGAATGTATGGGTCGTGATCATTGCGTTTTCTGTGGCTAGGAGTATCCAGGACGTGTTCCTGGATGGATGGGTCAATCGCGTCGTGCGAAAGGCCAACTACTCCTCTGCGGAGAACAAGATGGAGATCGGTTCCTACGCGGGGGAGCTTGTGGTCGTTCTGGTCGGACTTCTTGGAGTGTCGATGGGATGGGCGCATGCTGTGATGGCTATCATCGCGGTTGTGGTTGTTCTGACGATGCGCAAGGCGTTCCGGCTGGACTGGTACTCTTCCGGTCCTGACCTTGAAGTCGTTAGTGATCAGCCTTATGGGATGGTTCACCTCTCGGCTCAGGGAAATGTGTTTCTCCTGGTGATCGTGCTGCTCTTCTGCGAAGGTCTCACGTTCACCTCCCACTCGCTCAATGCAGTGTGTGAGACGTGGGGGGTCAATGTCAGGACACTCGTCTCCCTGGAGATTGCTGCCATTCTGGCCGGGGTCTTCTATGCCAGTCGTGTGTATGCTCGTGTGGGCTGGTGGCAGCTGGCCTTCTGGGGCAATGTGGGGGTGGCTGTTGTACTTTGGTTTGTTGCCGCTTACGTGAGGGCTCTTGGGGTTGGGGGGGCAGTTGTTTTGATCTTCGGTGCTTTCTGTTTTGGGGTTGCGTTCCTTGCGACCCTGACTGCAGTTCGTCGACGGGTGGGGAAGATCGATCCCACCAGGAGGCTTGCCTTCTGGTTCCTGCCAGTGTGTCTCTCCGGATCCATCTTCCCGGTTCTCGGGCAGCTGGCGTTCGAAAATGCTGGCTGGGATCTCTCGACGATCTGGATTGTGGCGATGATAGGGCAATTGGTTCCCCTGACGGCCCTCTGGTTCTTGCCCAATGGCTACAAGAAGAGCCACCGGGATTGAGGAGGGACGCCCCGCTTCGGCGGGGGGTCCCGAGGGGACTTGTGCGAAATTGCGCACAACCAAAAAGCTGCAAAAGCTTGTAGCGAAAAGTCTTAATATTTCACAGAGAGCGAATTTCCCGAACCTTATAGTAGATCCAGATTCCATTGAATATTATAAAAATTCTTAGAAACCACAAAGCTTCTTCTGGCGCGGATCCTTCGAAAACAGAAATTCCAATTGCGATTAGAGCTGCTGAAGACCAAAGAATCTTTAAGGTGAGAATAGATGAGTAACTCTCTATGCCTTTTTTGTGCATTAATAATGAGGCTCCTCCGATTCCGAACAGGGCTGCTCCGACCAGGCGGGAGAATATAACTGCTTCAGAAGTTGTAGTCTCGAATCCGAACAATCCGAGTGTCCACAAAGGCGCTATCAAAAGAGGAATAGCGAAAACGAAATCTATCACAAAATGTGCGATAAACCAGTATCTTAGAGAGGTTGGTACTTTTTGCATGGGGAATGAGGTTATGTTAGTGTGAGATTGGTTTTATTTTAACATAAAACGGTTGACCTTTCCTCGAGAAAAATGTAGGTTTTTTGACCATGAAAACTAACAAAATTGAACAACTAGATTCTGGCGCGAAATCCTATTTCAATGAAATGGGCAGGACTCCTATTATGTCTCGAGAAGAGGAGTCGGAGGTTGCACGCCAATATAAAGAAACTGGATGTGACAGATATAGAAAGAGGCTTGTTGAGGCAAATCTTCGGTTTGTAGTAAAGGTTGCTCTTGATTATGTGAAGTATGGATTTCCTTTAGATGATCTGATTCAAGAGGGGAATGTTGGTTTGCTTAAGGCTGTTGAAAAGTTTGATCCTGACAGGCAGCTTAGATTGATTACTTATGCTGTTTGGTGGATAAGAACTTCTATTCATGAGTATATTTTGAGAAATTGGAGTTTGGTTAAGATTGGGACGACTCAAGGACAGAGGCGAATTTTCATTGCTCTTATGAAAGGTGGGGATTTTGAGGTTCCTGAATTGGCGGAAGATGAAAATGTTGGTTTGGTGGAGGCTAGGGAGACTGTTGCTAGGATTAAAGAGAGAGATCTTTCTCTTGTGGTTTCCTCAGGTGATGTCGATGAAGGGACGGATATATTTCATGACAATTCAGTGAATCTTGTGAGTGCTGAAGATGAAGTAGCTGCTGAAGAGTTACGGCAATATTTTATTGGTACGGTGCGATTGGTTGTTGATCAGTTGATTGATGGTGATCGTGATCAGCGGCTTGCTGATTCTAGAATGCTTAGTGAACCTGGTAGTGATGATTTTCGTACTTTGAATGCATTGGGGGAGGAATGGGGGGTTTGTAGGGAGAGGGTTCGACAGCTTGATGAGAGATTTAGGAAAAGGATCGTAGCTAGTTTGCCTGATGACATTGCAGAATATTTTGTCTAGTAATATTTGACATAAATGACTGGTCTAATGTACATTTGTCTCCTTTTTATAAATTAAATCTTTTGTTATGGCTAGTTTCCCAGAAGGAAAATATATGAAACCTCCTGTTTTGGATGTTTCGCAAGAAACTCAAGATGAATTGGATAGAGAAGTAAGGAGTGATCCTGCAATTTCTGCGATACAGACTGATTTGAGGAAAAATTGGGCTGTTGCGGAGATTCTTTTCGATTCTTCGATCGCTCATGTTACTCAGAATATTAGTTCAAGATTGAATAAAAAGGCTTTTAAGGGGATCTCTGTTGCAGAGTTGAAAGAGGTTGGTGATGAAGATTATGCGGAATATTATGAGAAGGTTGCGGCTGAAGCTGATCAACTTATGAAAGATCATGCTGAATTTGCTGAACGTGAAGGAATTGTTAAAGAGGATCTTTTGAGGGAATTAGAAAAATTATGGATATATTATAGGTTGACTCATCCAATTTTGGAGCAATTGGAAAAATCTATATCTAGAATAGAGGGATCTGAAGCTACTGCAGCTGTTCCTTCTGGATTATCTGCTTTGGATGTTGTGCTTGATCAATATGCTAAAACGCCTGGTCTCATCAAGGCTAGGAATTCTAAGACTGGTGAAGAGAAAGAATTGCATGGGGCTCTTCTTCAGCATGATGAATGGAAGGATTGGCAATTTGTTGATAAAGTTGAGCCTTCTCAAATTTTGATAGTTGGAGCGGTTTATGGAGGATCTCATCAACAATTTGTTAAGAGAATGGAGCAAAAGGGGATAAGGACTATTTTTATGCCTATAAGTG
>CAZBZZ010000117.1:1140-3344 GCA_964496555.1 uncultured Candidatus Peribacteria bacterium | reverse complement strand
CAAGTAGCAAACAGGTCCCTCCCCATGACACACAAAATCCTATTTTTCAAGGATCAGAAAGCCTCAAAATGACAAAGCCAAAAATTGGAGTATAACTGTATTCCAATTCCCCAAAAAAGCCAACTCGTTTTTCTTGCTCGAGCCACCCTTACATAGTACAATCCGCCTCCTACGAACCTTTCATGAAAAACCCACCTTTTAGCCACATTAAAATGTCTAAAGATATACAAAAACCACCCCCAACACGAACTGGAAACGTAACAATAACTCCCACAGAGTTAGCTGAAATTGATAAAAGACTCTCTCCAATCGAAGGACTCGATCCTCTTGATCATATTGAACCTCTTGAAATAGACGATAGCCCATACAGACCACCAGAAGATGATGAACCCAAAGAACAAATCAACGACGAAAGAGGAAACGTCGCAGAAACTCTCCTCACCCCAAAAAAACTCACCCCATTCCAACAATCCTTAGCCAGACTCGATCACACAGATAAAGTCTCTTTCAAAGAAAAACTTCCACCCAATTCAAGAGTTCTAACAATTGCATACAGAAGAGAAGACGCTGAGAAAATAGAACAAGCAATTCTTGAAACCTCAGACAGCTTAGGAGACTTAGCATTCCTCAACCCACTTCAAGGAAGTAAATTCACAGGAGCAACTGACAACCCAAAATTCAGATTCGCAACATTCCTTTTCACGAACACATCCTCATCAATGAACATAGAAACCATTCTACGCAAAAAAGCCCAAGGAGCTCCATTCATAACAAAAGTAATACCAGGAACAGATGTCTCTACCTTCCGCGCAGGAAACTCAATCGCAATTTTCCACCCAGAGGCATTCATCCCATTTGAAGAACTAGTAAAAATCAAAGATAAAACTAGAACAAAAGACATCACCCTTCCCACATTCACCCCAGATGGACAACCAGAATCCTTATCTCCAGCAAAACTAGCAGCAGCACAAGAACAAGAATTAAGACCACTTCCTCCAGAAAGTCCATGTAGTTTCGTAATACTAGATCCAAAAAACTTAAAAGATCCCGAAATCGCAAAAGCCCTAAAAAGAGAACTTTCACTCCTGTCATCAGACAAAGTATACATGGACCAGCACAACGGATTCATAGTAGTAATGGCAGCCGCATCAGAACGAACAGGATCACCAAGCAGACATATATTAGACAGGGTTTCCATGATTGCAGGATGCCCAGTCCAACAATGGTACGAACCAGGAGATTCAAAAACAGACAGCAAAAAATGGTGGATAGAAGGGTTTCCAAAATTAGCAGAACTCCGAGCTTTCAAAGACATGCCATCCTCAACTTTGAATGCAGTAACCCCAGAAGAACATACAATAGAAGAAGACGACGATCGAGATGACACACACCACCAACTCAAATACGGTCAAATAATGGAAATCTATGGAATTAGATTAGCCGAAATAAAAGAGATAATATCTGAAATAAAATTAAGACTCGGAGGCCCAGACAAAGTGATAGGTTTTGATAAGGCAATTATAACTCTTCTAGAATATTTAGAGTTCAGCAATAGAAACACAACTGTAGTAGCATTAGAAGGCGTTGCCGGTAGAGGAAAATCAACATTGATAGAGCAAGTTAAGAAACTTCTAGAACCAACCGGAATCCCATACCTAGATACCTCACTAATGCCAGGGCAAAGAAACAACCCAGGTTTTCAAATCATTTTGATGGCTAGCCAAGTTTCAAAATCAATCAAAAGACAAGAAGGAACATCTCAAGACGGGCCAGGAATAAAAGCTCTTCACGAATTTGAGGCAAAAAGCGAAGAGGGAAAAATCAAATACGCAATGCAAAACGACTATTCGACAATCAAGAACTTAATGCTGGACGCTTTTGAAGAAGTAGGACAATTCTTTTTCCAGGTCGACGATAAACAAGACGCCGACAGAATTTCAGAACCACTAATAATGGAGTTGATTCAAGAATTAGCAGAACGAACTCACTCAAGAAACTCAAACATCAACGCAAAAATCATAAAGGGTAAAAGACCTGAAGAATACCCAACAACAAAAGAAGCAGAAGTAGAAGGTGAAATCAAAAAACAAGGATACGGATTTATCAGAATGCAAGTTCCAAAATTAAACTTCCAAGAAGTTCTAGAACCAGAAGAAGCTTCAATAGGATACCAATTCATCTTCCACATGCTCCCCGTCTCAGAA
>CAZBZZ010000117.1:0-1119 GCA_964496555.1 uncultured Candidatus Peribacteria bacterium | reverse complement strand
CAAATCGCCAACCAAAAAAACTCACAAACTGGATACCACTAGCAGCACTGATGCACATTCCGCTAGATGCCACAAACATAAAGACCATCTTGGACAAAGACTTGGACAAATATGTACATTTCGGAGAAACAGAAATTACAATTTTGGACAAAACAATAGAAGAAATTAAAGATAAAATTGGAAGAGACAGTGAGGCCTTCGCATTAAATAGAATCCGAGAAGAGCTCACAGAACAAGAACGCCAATTCATGATCTGCGCAGCAATGATGGAAAGGACAAAAGACATCTTAACAGTTAAAAACGTAATATTCGAAGCATTAGGAATAACCAGTACAAAAAAGCAAGATGACCTGATAGAAGAGTTACAGGAAAAAGGAATGTTCAAAGGCGACCCTGAAAAAGGAGAACCATTGGAATTCATTCACTCTACATACAGCCAAGCAGCACTGAAAGTTGGAGAAGATCAAATGACCTCAACAGCAGAAGTACTTCTGGAAAAACTGCTCGAACCGCACAACGCAAAAGCTCATTCTCCTCGAACTGTCTTTGCCCTTTGCCAATACATGAAAGACAGTATGCCAGAAGATGATGCAGAATTCTGGGCCACCTACACAACAAACGCCTCAGAAGTTCTAAGACAAGCTCAAGACTTCCATCAAAATGATAGTGCTTTTCAAATAACAATGAGCATTCTAGGAGACATATTAGAATTGAATCAAACAACCCCATCAGCAGAAGCACTTAAAACACTCACATCCAAAAGAATACCAACAACAAACGTTCTTCAAGGCTTAATCCAAGAAGCCCTCCAATCAGCAACAAAATACGGTTCATTCACAGGACAAAACGACACAGTATATCTCGCAATAGCAAAACTAGAAAAAATCCACTCAGCAAATCCACACCTCGTCCGAAAAGTAGAAATGGAGGCAATGTACAAACTAGGATTTGAAGCAGCATATGTTACAGGCGATGCAGGGAAAATGGGATATTATTTAGAAGAGTTAGAATCAGTGGGGAAAACATCAAAAGCAGAACTCGCCTACCTCCAACTAAAACTGGAATTCAAAAAAGCAGGACTAGACCCAAAGAAACTTCAAAAAGTTATAGACCTCTGCA
>CAZBZZ010000116.1:0-3346 GCA_964496555.1 uncultured Candidatus Peribacteria bacterium | reverse complement strand
TATACCAATCATACGGAGACTTCTCTCTACTTGATATAAACACCCACTTCCTGGGATTGGATCTTCTTAAAAACAATCTATACGTACTACCAGTTGTCATAGGTCTCCTCCAATTCGGACAGATGAAATTAGCAATGCACAAGAAAGGAGGAAAGAAAAAAGACAGCGCACCAAAAGAAATGGCTATGGCAGGAAACATGATGACTTACTTAATGCCAGTAATGATCGCTGTATTCACAGCTTCTTTACCAGCAGGTGTGGGAATTTATTGGGGAACATCAACCCTTTATGGAATCGTTCAACAAATTTTTGTAAACAAAGACACAAAACCTGATTCAAAGAAAGAAACAAAATCAAAGAACTCTGAAGACGTAAAAGTAAAGGTAATAGAACCCAAAGAAGACGATAAATAATCCTAACTTTCAAATATGAAAATCGAAAAAATAATAAAGGAATCTCTAGAAGAGATGCTCGAAAAACTCAGAATAGAGTACAAAAAAATTGAGATTGAAGAAAAGGAAGACAACACATTCTCAGTTAATATTGAATCTGATGATGCAACCACACTAATAGGTCATCACGGAGAAACTATCTACAGCCTACAACACGTTTTAAAAACACTCTGCTGGGCAAGAACAAAGAAAGAAAAAGACTTCAATATAGTCTTGGACGTTGATAACTACAGACAAAGACAAGAAGAAAGCGTACTAGCTATCGCAGAACGAAAAGTAGAATTCGTAAGAAAAACAAACCGAGCACAATCACTTCCACCAATGTCAGGATACTTCAGAAGAGTTATCCACTTAAGACTAATGGAACCAGAATTTGATGACATAGAAACTCTCAGCCAAGGAGACGGAGACGCAAGACACATAATTATAAAACCTACAGATTAATGAAGAGATTCTTCACAATCATACTAGGTGCTTTTGTCAGCTTCGGTTTCGTTACTTCATATGAAATAGCAAATCAAGCTCTTGAAGCAGCAACAGCTGAAGAAATGGAAATAGCCGACGAAAACGCCCCAGCTTCTACTCTTTTCGTATCAGAATTCACAGATGTAAAAGAAGGAAACTATCACTACATTCCAATCATAGATTTGGCAATGAAAGGTACTATCAAAGGATATTCAGACGGATCATTTGAACCATACGAACCAATCAACAGAGCTGAAGCATTAAAAATCATATTAGAAACATTTAGCGAACAGGACATTGAGAGTTTTGACGACGAAGGGAAAAGACCATTTCAGGACGTCCCTCTAAACATATGGCACTCTCAATACATAACCGCTGCAAAACAGCTTGAGATGATCTCAGGCTACGATGACGAGACGTTCAGACCATGGGAGCCAATAAACTTAGCAGAGGCTCTAAAATTGATAATGAAAGCAATGCCAAACTACTACCCCGTCCCAGCAACAGAAGATCCTTTTGCAGACGTAGCAGTAGATGCTTGGTATGCAGATTACGTAAACTACGCAAAATCACGAGAGATGGTTCACATCCCAGACTCAAACAAAATCAGGCCAGAACAAATAATGACCCGAGGATACTTCGCTGAAATCATTTATCGACTGAAGAAATTCGGAGAAGGATACAACTTCGGACGAGCAACTTTCTACGGAGCAGCCCTCCACGGAAACACCACCGCCTCAGGAAAAGTATTCGACATGTACAAAATGACAGCAGCTCACAAAGAGCTACCTTTCGGCACAATAATAGAGGTCACAAACATAGCTAACGGAAAAACAGTCCAAGTCGAAATCACAGATCGTGGCCCATACGGACACGGAAGAGTCATCGACTTATCATCTGGAGCATTTGAAGTCATAGCAAGCCTGGGAACAGGAGTCCTTACCGTACAATACGACATAATATCTCAACCAGAATAAACTCCCCTCATGCGTAAAAAACAAAGCTTAAAAACAGAAGTAGAACAAACCGTGAAACTCCTCATCACAACACTAGCAATAATAATAATTGTCTTATTAATTGCATTTCTGTTTTCGACCAGCAAAAAAGCACAACAAGGATACCAACTCGAACAAGCTAGAATACAAAACGAAGAACTAAAAGACAGGTCAGAAAGCCTCAAAGCAAAAGTAACCGACGCACAAGCAACATCAAATTTTGAAGAAAGTAACAAGCTAGGAGAAATGACTCCACCAGAGACAGAACTAACGGATTACTTGCTCCCTGAAGACAACAACTAAAATTCCCTTGAATAATAAGAGCTCAATAGGTAAAATCACCGCGTAATTCACACAGAAACAACCTTGGTCCCATCGTCTAGTGGTTAGGACACCAGGTTTTCATCCTGGAAACGGGGGTTCGATTCCCCCTGGGACTACCATTAAAAAATGCCAGCCGAATGGCTGTCATTTTTCTGCTAACGATTGACACCCCAACCAAGAAATGGTAGTTTTCTCCCCTTTTTAAAAGTCATAAAACCAAATGACAGAAGACAACAAAAGAACCGCAATAATAGAAGCAGCTACAAGCTTCATAAGCGCAGACCCACAGGTTAATCCCCTGTTAAAAACCCAACCAAACCCACAAGAAATACTAGAAGTATTAGCTTCAATAAGACCAGATGTTGAACAAGCTTTAAAATCAATAGAAGGCACTTCCCTAAACCCAGAAACAGTATGGGAAAGAATAAACGAAGCCTTAAAAGCAATCAAAACATCCGGAGAACGCGATCCAGGAAACATAGCAATAGTCCAATCAGAAGTAGTAAGGCTAAAATTAGACCTACAGGTTAAAATAATGGACGCAACTGCTCAGATGGGATCCATTTTTTTCACGCCACCAACAAGACATGAAGGCCCATCTATTAACACATATCGACCAGAAAAAAATAAACCCAAAAAACCAAGAGGGTTCTATTCAAAACCTCACGGATTCTACGCCACAGCAAGATCAATAGTTGAAAGTTTATGCGCAGGGAAACGAGTTGAGAATGCAATAGATGAACTCTTAGATATCTTCGCAGAATTGAATACTCAACTCCCACAAAGACATAAATTCACAGAATTCGATCTAAACTCAATTAATACAGATGATGAGAGAATCCTAATAGCCCTACATCGAGCACTTTGCCATTTTATAGAACATCACGAAATTCTTGGCGATCAAATTGACCAACTCGAATTCCTCGACTTCGAAATGAACCTTTTTCACGCAGAAGAAACAGAAGAACCAATAAGATTATCAAAAATTCCACAACCCTCACACAAACAAAAACCACCTTTGCCAACATTCACAGAAACAACAATCGCATTCGTAAAACCCACACCACCAAAACCAAAAAAGCCAAAGAAACAAAAAAAGCCAAAAACCCC
>CAZBZZ010000115.1:0-3511 GCA_964496555.1 uncultured Candidatus Peribacteria bacterium | reverse complement strand
AACCAGCCGAGGAAGCTCCTGCAGAGGAAGAAAAACCAGCCGAGGAAGCTCCTGCAGAGGAAGAAAAACCAGCCGAGGAAGCTCCTGCTGAGGAAGAAAAACCAGCCGAGAAAGCTCCTGCTGAGCCCGAAGCTCCAGCTGAAGAAGCAGCTGAAAGCCCAATTGATAAAGATCTTGGACTATAAAGTCCTAACCCTTAAAGTCGCACATCACGCGACTAACATAACATTAACAAATTAAGCATGGCCCACACTCCCAGCGACAAAAAAAATCACTATGATTTTGATGCCATTGCAGTATCTGTGGCCTCTCCAGATCAGATCATGTCATGGTCTCACGGAGAAGTCGTAAAACCCGAAACAATCAACTACAGAACACAAAAACCTGAAAGGGACGGACTGTTCTGCGAAAAGATTTTCGGCCCAACCAAAAATTGGGAATGTTACTGCGGAAAGTACAAAAGAATCCGATACAAAGGTGTTATTTGTGAAAAATGTGGCGTTGAAGTCACTAGATCTTCTGTAAGAAGAGTCCGAATGGGACACATCAAACTCGCATGTCCTGTTTCTCACATTTGGTTCGTAAGATCGACTCCAAGCCGAGTCGGACTCCTTTTGGACATCCCCGTCAAAACACTTGAGCAAGTAATTTACTTCGCAGCATACATGGTCCAAGAAGTGGACGAAGAAGCTAGAGACGAAGCAAAAGCTCAGCTGAAAGAAGAGTTCAAAACTCACAAGAAAAAAATCCAAACTGAATTCAAAGAAAACAAGAAAGAGTTAGAAGCAGAACTAGATGCTCAATCTGTAACAGCAACAAAGAAGAAATCAAAACTCGACAACTTGGAAAGCACATACGCAATGAGAATGGAAGAGTTAGAAGAACAGCATCAAACAGCAAAAGAAGATTTGAACGGACTCAAAGACGGACAAGTATATTCAGAAATTGAATACAGAGATATGTCTCTAAAATTCGGCCATGCATTCAAAGCTGGGACAGGTGCAGAGGTCATTCGTGACATAATCGAAGAACTAGATCTAGAAGAACTACAGAAAAAATTGACAGAAGAAATAAAGAGAACAAGCGGACAAAGAAAAAAGAAATTGATAAAAAGACTAAAGCTAGCAGGAAGTCTTCAAAAAGCTGAAATCGATCCAGAATGGATGGTTCTCACAGTAATCCCTGTGATACCACCGGATCTAAGACCAATGGTACAGCTAGACGGAGGACGTTTCGCTGCATCAGATCTTAACGACCTATACAGACGTGTAATAAACAGAAACAATCGTTTGAAAAGATTGATGTCTATCGGAGCTCCAGAAGTTATCTGCCGAAACGAAAAAAGAATGCTTCAGGAAGCAGTAGACACTCTCCTCAACAACAGTGCTCGTTCAGGACGAGCAGTATTTACAGCAGGAGACAAAAGAAAACTACGATCACTTTCTGACATGCTGAAAGGTAAGCAAGGACGATTCAGACAGAACCTACTAGGAAAACGTGTGGATTACTCTGGACGTTCAGTTATCGTAATCGGACCAAATCTAAAACTAAACCAATGTGGTCTGCCAAAACTAATGGCACTTGAATTGTTCAAACCATTCGTAATTGGAAGACTCATCTCAGATGGATACGCACACAACATCAAGAATGCAGAGAAACTAATCCAAGCATCAAAACGCGAAGTTTGGGACATCTTAGAAGAAGTAACACAAGGACACCACGTACTTCTGAACAGAGCGCCTACTCTTCACAGACTTGGTATCCAAGCTTTCCAACCAGTTCTAACAGAAGGTAAAGCTATCCGAATTCACCCACTCGTTTGTGCAGCTTTCAATGCGGATTTCGATGGAGACCAAATGGCGGTCCACGTTCCCCTATCAAAATCAGCACAAGCAGAAGCAAGTGAATTAATAGTATCAGCAAACAACCTTTTGAAACCATCTAGTGGAGATCCAATTATAACACCTACCCAAGACATGGTATTGGGATGCTACTATCTCACAAAGATGACACACGACCGAAAAGGAGAAGGAATGGCTTTTGCAAACACAGAAGAAGCTGTATTAGCTTACCAATCTGACACTGTCCACCTACAAGCTCCAATCAAAGCAAGAGTAGACGGAGAAATAGTAGAAACCACAGTTGGAAGATTAATATTCAACTCAATTATCCCAGAAAAGCTACCTTTCTATAACGAAACTGTTGGAAAGAAAAAATTAGGCCGAATCGTTAGAGATTCATTCGAAGTCTATGGAAACAAAAGAACAGCTTTGCTCGGTGACGACCTAAAGAGATACGGATTCAAATTCGCAACAAAATCAGGTCTATCAATTTCTGCATCAGACATGATCGTACCAGAGAAAAAAGTTGAAATAGTCAATGAAGCCTCTGAGGTAGTAAAGAAAATCAACAACCAATTCTGGAAAGGATTGATCACAGAAAACGAAAGATACCACAACACCATCAAAGTTTGGTCAAAAGCAAAATCAGAAATAACAAATGAGATGATCGAAGGTATTGATGAATCAAATGACCTATTCTACATGGTCGACTCTGGAGCCCGAGGTAACTGGGGACAGATCACTCAGCTATGTGGAATCAAAGGTTTGGTAGCAAATCCAGCTGGTAAAACTATCGAGCTGCCTATTCTATCAAATCTTAAAGAAGGGTTTTCGATTCTTGAGTACTTCATCGCAACACATGGTGGACGTAAAGGTAAATCAGATACAGCGCTAAAAACAGCGGAAGCAGGTTACCTAACTCGACGTCTAGTAGACGCAGTTCAAAATCTAGTAATAAAAGAATACGATTGCCAATCTTCACAAGCTCACCTAATTACAAGAACAGAAAGCGAAGAAATTGGAGAAAAATTTGAGAACAGAGTATACGGAAGAACTCTTGCTGAAGATTTAGTTTCACCAACTACAGGAGAAATCATCGGAAAAAAGAACACAGAAATCGGAAATGATGAGCTCAAAGAAATTTCTGACGCTCAAGTTGAAGAAGTCAAAGTGCGATCAGTTATGACTTGTAAAACCGAAGATGGAATCTGTGTAAAATGTTACGGAAAAGACTTGGGTCGAAACAAGACTGTTAAGCTAGGAACAGCCGTAGGAATAATCGCCGCTCAATCGATCGGTGAACCAGGAACTCAGCTAACAATGCGTACCTTCCACATGGGAGGAGTAGCAGAAGGAGGAGACATCACACAAGGTCTAACTCGTGTAGAAGAGTTGTTCGAAGCACGAGCTCCAAAATCCCCTGCAATAATGGCTGAAATCGGAGGTAAAGTTTCTGTTAAGCAAAAAGGAAGAGAAATTGAAGTCTCAATAACTTCGAAAGAACCTGTAGAGGAAGCATACGAATTGAATTCAAATATGATTCCAGTACTGAAGAAAGGAGACAAAGTAACAGCCAAAATGGTAATAGCAAAAGCAGAAGATTCAAAAGCTACAACCAAAGCAATTGAAGATGGGATAGTCAAAGAAGTAGGAGACGATTACGTCATAAC
>CAZBZZ010000114.1:0-3512 GCA_964496555.1 uncultured Candidatus Peribacteria bacterium | reverse complement strand
CCGCATTCGATTTCCGAGACATAATGGACAGCGGAAAAATTCTATTAGTTAAACTTTCAAAAGGTAAGATTGGTGATCTAAATACACAGCTCCTCGGACTAGTAATGGTTGCTCGTATCCAGATGGCTGCGATGAGTCGTGCAGATATGCCAGAAAGCGAACGTAGAGATTTCTACCTATATGTGGATGAGTTCCAAAACTTTGCAACCGACAGTTTCTGCTCGATTCTATCCGAAGCAAGAAAGTACCACCTTTGCTTAGTAATGGCACATCAATACATAAACCAGCTGGGCACAACCAAATTCGGGGTGACATCAAGTCAGATCAGTGATGCGGGCTTTGGTAACGTGGGATCGTTAAGTGCATTTAAAGTAGGTGCAGACGACGCAGAATACCTGGCAAAAGAATTCTCTCCAGTAATAACAGAACAAGATCTCGTAGGAATCGCAAACTACAAACAATACTTGAAGTTGAATATAAATAGTGCAACCTCACGACCATTCTCTATAAATACAATTTACGACGTAACTGGCGCTAGCAAGAAAATAGCGAAGATCGTAAAACAATACTCAAGAATGAAACATGGTCGTAAGAAAGCATTCGTAGACCAAGAAATATCAGCTCGTATTGGGATCAATATAGACGATGATCCAGTTGACGTATCAAATCTCCCTAGCCTACCAGCGGGACAAAAGCAGCCAGCAGGAAACCCAATGGCTAAAATCTTAGCCCAAGCAAAGGCTGAAGCAGCTGGAGCAAAAACCGAAGGAAAGGATACTAAAAAAGCTCCAAAGAAAGATTCAAAAAAGAAATAGCTTGAACCTCTAGTATTAACGTGAAAAAATGAGGTTGATGAAACAACCTCCACTTAAAGCTATTTTGGTAGACGTCGTTCCTCACGGAACGGACACGAGAGAAGCAAAGCTTGGTCTCAACGAATTAACCAGTCTTGTAGAAACACTCGGCGGTATAACCGTAGAAAAAGTAATACAGAAACGCGGACGCCCATCAGGGAAAACATTTCTCGGCACAGGAAAGACTCAAGAAGTAGGATTGCTCGTTCAACACCTCCATGCCGACGTCGTAATTTTCAACAACGTCCTCAAACCCAGCCAGGTAATGTTTCTGAATGCAATTCTCAATGCAAAAGTCTGGGACAGGGTAGATCTGATCCTTAACATCTTTGAAAAACATGCAAAGACAAAAGAGGCCAAACTTCAAATAGATCTCGCTCGCCTTCACCACGAATTCCCAAAATTATACGGAAAAGGAGTGAATCTATCCCAGCAATCAGGAGGAGGAGCGAGTGTGACAGGGGTTAGGGGACCAGGAGAGAAGAAATTGGAGCAAAAGAAACGTTATCTCAGACGTGAAATAAAGAAACTCGAAGACCAACTCAAGAAAATAAAAAAACAACGACAATCCCAACGCGACATTCGCAAACGAAAGAACTTGAAGACCGCCGCTTTAGTCGGTTATACAAACAGTGGCAAATCCACTCTTTTAAAGGCCCTGACGGGAAAAAAGAATGTTTATATAGCAGACCAGCTCTTCGCTACGCTGGACACCAAAATAGGCAATATTTACATCAGTGGAATAGGGGATGTTCTCATCGCAGACACCATTGGATTCATGAAGAACCTGCCTCCATTTTTGATCAAGTCTTTCTTAGCAACTTTGGAAGAGGTAAAAGAAGCAGATATGATTCTGCACGTGGTAGATGTTTCTGATCCAGAGGTTGTGGAGAAAGTAAGGGTGGTTGAAAAGATCCTGGAAGACCTAGATTGCAAAGATAAACCAAGGATAAATGTGTTGAATAAGATTGATAAGCTCAAGCCCAGACCGAAAAATCCACCCAAAAATACGGCTTTGATTTCAGCTGAAAAGGGAAAAGGTTTAAAAGAATTAACAAACCTAATCAGTAAAGAAATGGTAGCAGGAGGCGGATTTGAACCGCCGACCTCAGGCTTATGAGTCCTGCGCTCTAACCAACTGAGCTATCCTGCCGTAATGAGAATCTGAAGAGAAAGAAGTCTTTCTCGAAAGATTCGAGTGGAGGCAGATATAGCAACTTGCTATCCTGCCATGCTTTAAAAGAACAAAGAGATTCTACCAAAAACTCCACCTGAATCAAGCTAATCCTTTGGAAAATAATCATTCGCAACACTTTCCTCATACTTAAAAGGACTAATCTCTTCAGGAAAATACTCTCCATATTCGCCTCTTTCAATCATCGCAGCACGAAGACGCCCAGCAAGATCAAAGTATTCCCCCTTTGAATACTTCTTATTCAAAATACAATACTGTTCATTTTGCACCGAAACACATCCAAACAAATCCTTACTATTCATACAAAAATCCGTATATTCACAATCCCTACATTTCCCACTTATAAGAGAAAACTTCACATTATAATTTTCATCAAATCCAATGTGCTCATAACAAAGCTCAAAATACTCACAGTAATTGACGTCATACGAATCCTTTCCATCTATCACCTGTGCACAATATGAACAATCCCACAATTTCTTAACATCAAAGCAACAATGAGCATTCTTGCTGTTCACAATAAAGTTTCCAGTGCAATCCTCGGACTTTAAGATGCGAGAAGCGCGATGGGGAAATTTTAATTTCTCTTTTTCAAGATAATCGTTTGCACGAGCCAAACCTTCAACCGTATCCAATTTCAGCCCAGCCTTTTTCTCGAAGTATTCCTCCTTTGAATATTGCTTATTTGCAATACGATATTGCTGACGTTTCAAACCTGTACAGGCTATGCAGTCATTACATCCCTGACATTCATAACACGAAATACAATCCGTACAGCCATCACAAGATTGGCAGAAATCACAATTGTACATCTTCTCACAATCAACGCACTCATAAGCAAGTTCGCTTTCACGAACCAAGAAACAATCAACACAATCCTTAGATTCATAAGGATTTCCATACATACAATCCTCAACCTGCACGCTTCCGTAACAAAGATAACAATTCTTCGCGAAATCCACGTAATTACAGAAATCACAGTTCGTCGCACGCGAAGTCACCACGGCAAGACTCAGCCGAGGAGTACGATCCATCAACTCCTTCATCTGCGGAAAAAATGGCTCATCAACTTTCACATCCAACCCAAAATCAAGAGGCTCCCAATCATCACTCCACCAACAGTCCGTACAATAAACAGGATGCACAGCATCCTCACGGTACGCCGCAATAATATCCTTTTCACACAAATCACATTTGCGCCGATACAAAGAGTGTTCATTCCTGAATCTCATGCGTCGCATCATCCTACACTGCGGACAAAAAGTCGGATGAGGAACGTCTATCTTCTTATAAAAAGCCTGATCTTTATCAGTGATTTCGAATTCAGACGTACATTTCTTACAAGCTTTGTTCATAGCAGAAAAATTCTACACGACCTAGGACATATAGACAATATTTTGGTTGCGGGGGGCGGATTCGAACCGCCGACCTCAAGGTTATGAGCCTTGCGAGCTGCCACTGCT
>CAZBZZ010000113.1:0-3540 GCA_964496555.1 uncultured Candidatus Peribacteria bacterium | reverse complement strand
GGTCATGGAGTCACTGCTGGACTGATAATGGCTATGGTTAATGCTATGATTGATTCTTTCACAGGGGTTTACACTTCTGCCAAGGAAATCCTTTTGCATACAAACTCTCACATCAAGAAGTACGTTAAGCCTTCTATGTACATGACTTTGGTCATGCTTTGTTGGGATAAGAAGACTAAAAAGATGACCTATGTTGGAGCTGGGCATGAGCACATATTGATTTATCGAACAGAGACTGGTGAGATAGAGGATGTTGTAAGCGGAGGGACTGCTCTTGGTATGGTAGAGGATGCTTCCAAGACTTTGAACGAGAAAGAGATAGCTCTAAACAACGGTGATATGATTATTTTATACTCAGATGGAATAACGGAAGCTAAGAATGGAACCGGAGGTATGTATGGACTTGATAGGCTGAAAGAGAATGTTCAGAAGTTTGGATCAGAATACGGAGCTGCAGGTGTTAACTCTCATGTCGCAAAGGATTTGTCTGCTTTTGTGGGCGATGAGTCTCAAATAGATGATATGACTTTGATAGTCCTCGAAAAGAAATGAAATTAAACGACTTTGATTACGATCTTCCAGAAAGTTATATAGCACAGGATCCTGCTGATCCTCGTGATTCTAGTAAGTTGATGGTTATTCATCCTGAGGATGGTTCTGTTGAACATAAGATCTTTCGAGACATCCTTGACTACTTGAAAGAAGGAGATGTCTTGGTGGTTAATAGATCTAAGGTTTTGAGAGCTCGGATTGTTTTCGACTTGGATGGGAGGAGTTCTGAGATTTTTCTTTTAAAAGATTTAGGAGATAAGGTTTGGAACTGTTTGGTTAGACCTGGTAAGAGGTTCAAGGAAGGGTTTTCTGGTGAGTTGAAAGAGGGGTTGTCGGTCGAGGTTTTGGAAGTCTTGGAGGATGGAACTAGGAATATCAGATTTCACACAGATAAACAGGTGGAAGATTTTGGGGAAGCTCCCTTTCCTCCTTATATCAAAGGATCATCTTCTAGTCTGGAGGATTACCAAACCGTCTATGCTGTAGAAAAAGGTAGTGTTGCCTCCCCTACCGCCGGACTTCATTTCACGGATTCCTTGTTGACTCAAATTACTGAGAAGGGTGTTGATGTGGAAAAAGTTTTGCTTCATGTTGGCCTTGGGACTTTTGCTCCTGTGAAAACTGAAAGTATTGAGGATCATGAAATGCATACTGAGTTTTTTCAGCTTGAGAAAGAGGCTGCTGATCGTCTGAATAAAGCCAAGTCTGAAGGAAGACGGATTATTGCTGTGGGGACTACTTCGGTTCGAGTTTTGGAATCTTGCTTTAAGAATGGGGAGTTTGAGCCTAGCACTGGAGAGACCGATATTTTTATTTATCCAGGATATGAATGGAAAGCTGTTGACGGGCTAATGACAAACTTTCATCTTCCTAAGAGTACTTTGATTATGTTGGTGGCATCTTTTTTGGAAAATAAGGGTTTTAAAAATGGAACGGAAGAGATTCTTGATCTTTATGAAAAGGCTAAGGCGGAATCTTATAGATTCTATAGCTTTGGGGATTCTATGCTTATTCTATAGCCATTTTGGAAGGTGTTTTGGTTCTGAAAGGCCCTCTATGTCTTTTACTGTGTCGAGGTCTCTCAAGTTTAGTTTTCCTATGTAGAGGTCTTTTATTTTCCCTCCGTTTTCAACGAAGTCTACTATCTCTTTGAATCCTTTGTAGTAAATAATGTCTTTTGTGAAAGCTCCTGGCTTGCTTGTGTCTCCCATTCCTCGCTTTACTTTCAATGCTATTCTCAATGCTTGGTCTATTGGGATACCATATGAAAGGATTTTTTCGAAGGTTTCTACGAATGAGCTTTTCAAGGCTGTGTCTGTAGCTATTATCAATGCTATCGCTTTGTAGCTGTCTTTGATTGTAGCGTCGAGTTGTTTTGTTACGTTGTATACGGCCAGTCCTTCTTGTGTTATTAGGTAGTCGGCTAAGCCTCTGTTGAAGATCTCGTATGGTTGGTTCTTTCCATTTTCTGCTGTGAGAATGTGGGTTTCTATTTCGTGAACTATCAAATTCTCTAACCTTGCTTTTGTGAAGGTTGCGCCTTTTCTTATAAATAGTCGGTTATTTTTACCCGCTATACAGTCGGTTACCATCTCGTCTTTGATTTTAGCTTTCCAGTTGGTTAGTTTGTATTTTTTGAATACTTTATCAAATTTGTCTTTTGCTTTTTCTGCACTTATGTCTTCGTTTTCTGTAGAAGAAAATTTTCCGCTTTCAAATAATAAATTTTCACATTCTTTAACTATCTTGTCTTCTGGTTTCCCGAATAGTTTGATTGATTTCTGGGTGAAGTCATTTGCTTCTATGTTTTCTAGTAGTTCGACTTTTTTTCTCAATTCTTCTTTTTTTGCTTCAAATATTTGTCCGAGTGGAGTTTGGCTCGTTTCTATCTTTTCTAATCTTTGTTTTAGTTCATTTGGATCGAACTTAAGGTCTGGATAGGTGAACTGGGGGTTGTAAGAGAAATTGTCTAAGAACTTCTTCTTTTCCTCTTCTAAGTTTACTGGTCGGAGGTGGTATAGAAGTTTTATTTTATTATCTATACTTACGATTTCTTGATCTATATCGAAATGGTTTGAGATTCTTTTTGTTACTATTGGTTTTTGTATTGGTTTCTTTTTTTCGTCCGGTAGGTCTTCGCTTTTGTATGAAGGATCTATCAAGAACTCTTGTAGGTCTCTCGAACCGATCACCATTTTTAAGGTGTTTTCTTCTGGGATTTTTTCTATGTCTGCAACAGTTTGAATTCGTTTTCCTTTTAGTGAGAATTTCATTTTGAGTGTTGATTGTTCATCTTTGTAGTTAGAGCTATCTAGGAGTCCAAGCCGTTCGGCCAAAGAATAATCCAACATACTCCTCTCTTGCGATGGGTCTATCAGTGCTTTTATCTTCTCTGTACCTTTTTTTGTTATCAATTCAACTTCTTCAGTTTTTCCTATTACCTGTTTTCCAGATACGTTTTGGATTTCCTTTTCTACTACTTTCCCGAACATATCTTTCGCTACTCTCACTCCTTTTTCTGGGGATGTTACCTTTATTCCTTTTACTCGTTCGAGTCTTCTTCTCAAAGGGGCAAGATTTGCTATTTGCACGCCTAATCCTGCTCGCGCATTGATTTCTAGCAATACTGGTCCAGAAGTTTTATCAATGGCTATATCGACAGCCAGGTATCCTAGGTTTGTGACTATCTGTACGTTTGAGGCGATGTGGAGAATTTCATCCCAATGAGGAATGACTAAGTCGTTCAATGGCCCAATATCCGGAATCTCGTCGACTACATTGTTTTTTTGGGCTATGTATGTTGTTTTTCCTGAGGCTATGTCTATTCCAACTCCTACTGCTCCTTGATGAAGATTACCTTTTCCACCGGAATCTTTTGTTGGTAGTCTCAACATTGCCATCACGGGAATCAGGTTGTATACGATTATTCTTATGTCTGGGAGTCCTTCGTATGTGTATTCGCTCAAGACGTCATCTGGGATAATTAGT
>CAZBZZ010000112.1:0-3558 GCA_964496555.1 uncultured Candidatus Peribacteria bacterium | reverse complement strand
GGAGAGTGTCTGCTGTTTCTCCACTTTGAGAGATTGCTATTACTAGAGATTTGTCTTTTATGAAATTTTTGTAATTTGAAAATTCTGATCCAAAGGTTGTATTTACGTGTTTGTGTGAGATGTCTGCAAATAAATATTCTCCTACCATTGCGACTTTCCCTGTTGTTCCACATCCTACAAGATATGTTCCGTATGCCCCTTTGATTGCTTTTGCAGCTTCTCGGATTACTTCTGGGTCTTGATTGATTGCGCGGTGAAGAGTTTCCTTCTGCTCCATGATTTCTTTGATCAGGAAGTGAGGGAAGTCTCCTTTTTCTGCGCTTTCTGGTTTTAGGTCTATTTCTATTACACGTTTTTTTATTTCTTCTCCTGTTGTTATGTCTGTGAATTCAATTTTGTTTTTCTGAATTTCTACGAGTTGATTGTCGTCGATGTACATCACTTTGTTTGTGTATGGGAGGAATGGGGGAATGTCTGAGGCTAGGAAAAATTCATCTTTTCCTTTTCCAACTATGAGTGGTGATCCTCGGCGTGCTGCGACAATCCGATCATCTTTTTTGTTTATTGCGACTACTGCGTATCGGCCTTCCATTTCGTTAGTTGCTTTTTGGAGGGCTTCTTTGAGTGAGTCGGTTGTTTTCAGATATTCTTCTATCAAGTGTGCAATAACTTCTGTGTCTGTATCTGATTTGAATTTATGTCCGTCTTTTTTGAGGCGTTTCTTGATTGAGTCAAAATTTTCTAGTACTCCGTTGTGAACTATTACTATTTCTTCATCGCTGGAAGTGTGCGGATGTGCATTCTTTTTGCAGATACCACCGTGAGTTGCCCATCTTGTATGAGATATGGCTACGAAGAGGCTTTGCTCAGCTTCTCCTACTGCTACCGAAGAATCTTCTGATTTGTTTTCGAGTTTTAATTCTGATGGATCGAATTCGCCGATTTTCCCTACTTCTTTGTGAGTAGAGATTTCTTTGCCTTTTTTGTATGCGATACCCCAGCTGTCGTAGCCTCTATATTCCAGCTTTTTCAAGCCTTCTATTACTATTTCGGGGGCGTCCTTTCGGTCACCGATATATGCAAATATTCCACACATATTTTAGATTTAATTACGAGCGTTATTCTAGAGGAAAAAGGGGGTTTTGTGGAGGGGGAAGTGATTGACAGGTTCGTCTTCGAGTGGCATAGGTCAATCAGAAGATTTTGCAACCTTTGGGCTTTATTAGTGCGATGTCTTCTATTCTTATTCCAAATTTCCCTGGAATGTAGATTCCGGGCTCTATTGTTAGAACCATTCCTGATTTTAGTTTTTGTGAGCCTTCTTGGTTTATACTAGGGGATTCGTGGATTTCTAGACCTACTCCATGTCCTGTGCCGTGTCCGAAGTTTTCTGAAAAGCCGGCTTGTTCTATTGTGTCTCGAGCGAGTGAGTCGACTTTTGATTCTGTTAGCCCTGGTTTTAGGTTTTTGATGACGTTTTGTTGGGATTGCAGGACTGTTTTGTTGATTTCTTTTTGGAGTTTGGTGGGTTTTTTTGGAAGGATTGTTCGAGTGAAATCTGAGCAGTAACCTTTGTATTTCATTCCCATGTCGATGAGGATGATGTCGTTTTGTTTGAGTTTTGTGTTTCCGCTCTGGTGGTGAGGAATGGAACTGTTTTTCCCGAAAGCTACAATTGGATCAAAAGATACATCTTCTGCTCCTAGCTCAAATCCTTTGCGTTTTATTTCCCAGGCTACGTCGATTTCTCGGAGGGATTTCTTAGTTTTTCGCTGTTGTTGTATAAATTTTTTGATCAACTCGAATGTGCGAATGTTGATCTGTTGGCTCTTTTTCAGGAGAGCTATTTCATGTTTGTCTTTTATTGCTCTGAGGGATGCTATTTCTCCTGATATATCTTGGGATTTCATAGCTTTTCCTTTGAGTCGGCTAATTTTTTTATATTTTTCGAATTGTTTTACGGTGAGATGGTCTCCCTCATATCCGAGGGACTTGATTCTCAGTGATTTTAGAGTTTTTTGCCATGCTATTTTGAGGTCTTTAGGATTGCGCCAAACTTTTGTGATGTCTTGTACTTCCATCCATTTTGGGACGGTATATTTTGCTCGTTCGATGTAGCGCGAGTCGGTGAAAAGGATTGCTTTAGATTTTGTGATGAGTAAGAAGCCTCTTGATCCTGTGAATCCTGAGAGGTAGTTGATGTTGATTGGGTTGGTTATCAAAAATGCTGAAACTGAATTTTGTTGAATAAGTTTCTGGGTTTTCTTTATGCGGGTTGAGAAATGTCTCATTATTTGAGTATGGATTTTGTGATACGTTTGCCGAGTTCTACTGCAGGTTGATTGAATGGATTTACTTTGAACATTACTCCTGCAAGTGCTACTGCAATTTCAAAAGTCATGATCAATTCTCCCAAGTTTTCTTCGTTGAGTTTTTCGATTGTTAGGGTTGAATTTGGAACTTTTTTCTTTGTGAGGGCTCCAGCTGTGCCTTTTTTTTGTGCTTTTAAAATCTGCGAGAATTTGAATTTATTTGCTATGTAATCTTTTCTGTATTTTTCTAATTCAAAGAAGAGGACCCATTTGTCTTTTGGGCCGTCGAGTAGAAGTTGGAGTAATGAATGTTGGTCTTTTGCCCCTATCAAGCTCAATGGGGTTGGTCCTACTTTACTGGTTTTGCCGAGGCTTTCTGCGATGAGTTGAGTTGTCCATTTGTTGAAGAATTCGAAGCAGTCGATGTATGGGAATAGGGTTATGCAGGTTTTCTTTTTTGTGTAGAGGTTGTGGACTGTTGCTGCTAATTTTTCGGCGGTTTTGGTTGTTTGAGCTCTTGCTGCTCCTTCGAGGAGTTTGTTTATGTTGATGTCCATCAATGCTGCTGGCAAGAGGCCTGCTATTGTGAGGACTGAGTAGCGTCCGGGAACATGTTTTGGCATTTCGTAGATTTTCAGGTTGTGCTTTGCAGCTTGTTCATACAAGGTTCCTTCTTTGTTCTCTGTTATGACTGCCAAATGTTTTTGCCACTTTGTGCCAAACCATTTTTTTGCTCCTTTTTGGAGAAGAGAGAATAGTGTTACTGTCTCGAGGGTATTTCCTGATTTTGATACGAAAAGGAAGAGTGTTTTCTTCTTTGAAAGTGGGGTTTCGAATGATGCTATCAGGTTTGGATCTATGTTGTCGATGAAGTGGATTTTTGGTTTTTTTGAGTTGTCTCTTTGAAGAGAGTGAAATAGCATTTGTGCTCCGAGTACCGATCCTCCCATTCCTATTACAACTACGTCTGTGAATTGTTTTTTGATTCGAGTTGCTTCTTCGATTATGTTTGCTGTGTTTTGAGTTGGAAGAGTTAGGAATTCTGCTGGTTTTTTGCGTATAAGTTCCTGCTTTGCTTTAAGCAGTTTTGATGCGTATGTTTTTGGGATTGGCTGAGTTTTGAGTTTGAGCATGTTTATGCGTGTTGGAGGAAGAATTTGATGATTTGTTCTGGATCCTTGATGTCTTCGGGGAGGTCTGTAAGTGTTTGTGAGATTTGTTTTCTTGAGTATCCGAGTTTTTCTAG
>CAZBZZ010000111.1:0-3575 GCA_964496555.1 uncultured Candidatus Peribacteria bacterium | reverse complement strand
AGACATAGATGTAGGCAAGCTGGTTTCAAGAGAATTACTACTCCGGTTTTTGAGTTTACTGATGTTTTCAGACGGAGTATTGGTGATGAGACTGATATTGTGAGTAAGGAAATGTATACTTTTGAAGATAGAAAAGGGCGCAGTTTGACTCTGAAGCCTGAAAGTACTGCTGGAGTTGTGCGTGCTTATATTCAAAACGGTATGCAATCACTGCCTCAACCTGTTGAGCTTTATTATATTGAACCACATTTCCGATATCATAGACCTCAAAAAGGTCGATACAGACAGTTCTGGCAGCTTGGGTTTGAAATAATTGGAGAATCTGACGCGGCTCTGGATGCTCAATGTATTCAGCTTGCTAATACGATAAATAAAGATTTGGGAATTGCGGATACTTTTACACTTCAACTAAACACTATTGGAACGCCTGAAGCTCGAGCTGAGTATAAGCAGGTTTTGCAGGATTATTATGTGGGGAAAGAACGTTCTCTTTGTGAAGATTGTTTGAGACGAATGGAGCATAACCCTATGCGTTTGTTGGATTGTAAACAGGAAGATTGTCAAATCTTGGCTGATCTTGCTCCAAAAATGAAAGATTATTTAGACAAAGAGTCTATTGAGTTCCATGAGGATCTGAAAGGATATCTCGATGAAATGGGTATTGAATATGAGGAAAACCAAAAACTGGTTCGTGGATTGGATTACTACAGCAAAACAGTATTTGAATTCTGGGATAAAAATGAGGGAGCTCAAAACGCTATCGGAGGAGGAGGACGATATGATGGTTTGGTTGAGCTGCTGGGAGGACAACCAACTCCTGCAGTCGGATATGCGGCTGGGATTGAAAGAATGATTGCCAATATGAAAATTGCGAAAGTTCGAGTCCCTTCAAAAGATACTCTTCACGTTTTTGTTGCGCAGCTTGGAGTAGAGGCGAAAAAGAAATGTCTTCCTTTGATTGAGGAAATGAGAAATGAAGGAATTAAGACTATGGGTGCTCTCGGGAAAGGAGCAATCAGAAATCAATTGAGCCTTGCTGATAAATTCGATGTTCCTTGGACTGTTATTATTGGAATCACTGAAGTTCGTGATGGAACAGCTATCATCCGAAATATGGAGAAAGGTACTCAAGAAACAGTGCCTATGGAAAAGGTTGTTGCTACTTTAAAGAAGAAAATTGGACCAAAGAATTTGGATAAGTATAGTCCAGGTGAGCTGCTTTACTCATAAAAGATAGGATTCAAGCTGAATCTTTTGTATACTTTGGGGTACCTAATGTTTCCTATAAATTTCCTATGAAAAAATATTTTTGCTTACTTACAGTTTTGGCCGTGTTTTTGTCTTCCTCTACCGCTTTCGCTGGTGTTTTTCCTGACGTTGCTGAAGATCATGACAATTACAAAGCTATCGAATACATGAAGAAGGAAGGCTATATCGATGGATATTCCGACTTAACTTTCAGGCCTTCTAATGAAATAAATCGTTCTGAGGCAGTGAAGATAATCGTTTCGGCTTTGAATATTCCTTATGATGGAGATTATTTAGTTTTGTTTGGAGATGTTCCTGAAGATCAGTGGTATTTCCCTTACGTGATGGGAGCTCGTGAAGCTGGGATCGTGAGCGGCGGCGATGATGGTAAATTCAACCCTGGGAAAACCATTAATTTGGCTGAGAGTTTGAAGATGGTTTCTGAAGCTTTGGGGGTTAATGTCCCTGAATTACCCGAGGGCGAGAAGGTTTTTTCTGATGTTGGACCTGGGGAATGGTATGCGGACTATGCTTTGTATGCTCGTGAGAAAAACATTGTTCTGATGGATGATTACGGGATGTTGAATGCTGGAGATCCTATGACTCGAGCTGATTTTGCTGAAGTGATGTATAGGTTTTTGATTGTTGATGAAGCTGGGGGAGAAGCTTTTCCTCTAGATGACAGTTGGGATTATTATGAATCTGGATTGTTGCCTTTCAAAGTTAAATGGCCTGGAGATTGGGAGATTTTCTCTCTTGAGGATGACCTCAATGAAGTTGTGTTTTGGAATAATGATAAAGGGTATTATCAATTCTCGCCTGAAAGGATTTATCCAAATACATCTAAATTTGTTGTTAGTTTTGATTTAAACGAAGACGGACTTAGCAAGAGTGAGTATTTCTCGAATATTAAGAAGGTTTTTGCACGTGGGATTACAAATGAGTTTGAAATAGGGGAAAATTCTGCATTGGAGGTTTCTTACGAAAGTGATTATATAAAAGATTGGTATATCTATTTGGATAGTGGACAGGTGCTTGTTGTTTACACTCAGAATGGGTCTGGAGTTTTGGCTTATCAATTCCGGAAGTTCTTGGATGCTATGCTGGGAAGTTTTGAATATTCGGGAGGGTCTGTTGAGGTTTCAGGTTCTGGTGGAGATGCGGATTTAAAGAGTGATATCTTCGAGAAGATTTTGGTTGAAGGAGAAGGTCAATCGGTTTTTGGAATGCTTTCGGATGAATATATTGTTGAGACTGATTCTATTGGGGTCGGGACCGGTCCTATTGATTATTATTATAGTGCTGAGGTTGATCTGACTTTCAAATATGAGAGAGCTGGGGATGTGATCTTGGATTATCGTGATGGACAAACAACTACATTTTAATATTTAATTATGCCTGTTTATTCAAAAAAATATTTAGCTTGGGTTCTGGCTGTTTTGGTTGGGATTGCTGCAGTTGTATTTGGTGCTTCTCAATGGTTTGTAGGGCAAGATGTGCCTGAGGCTGTTGAGTCTGTGGTGGGAGAACCTACTACGGGGATGCCTACTTCAGCTCCTTATGTTGACCCACCTGAAAGTCCACCTCCTGGATATTAAAAATTATTTTCATGAGTGATTTGCGAAAAGCTGCTTTGGCAGCTCATAAAAAAACGCGGGGGAAACTTGAAACCGGGCTAAAGGTTTCTGTTTCTAATCAACGTGGTATGAACATCTTCTACACCCCTGGTGTAGCTGAACCTTGTAGGGAAATTGCTCGCAGACCGGAAGCTGCTTATGAGATGACTTCCAAATGGAATACGATAGCTGTGGTCACTGATGGTTCGGCGGTTCTTGGGCTTGGAGATATTGGGCCTGCTGCTGGACTTCCTGTGATGGAAGGGAAAGCTGCTTTGTTCAAATCCTTTGGTGGAGTCGACGCTGTTCCGATTTGTTTAGATACTAAAAATGTCGATGAAATTGTTCGGATTGTTAAAGCTATTGCTCCTGGATTTGGAGGGATTAATCTTGAAGACATATCTGCTCCTCGTTGTTTTGAGATTGAGCAGAGATTAATTCGCAATTTGAAAATTCCTGTTTTTCATGATGACCAGCATGGAACAGCAGTTGTTGTGCTGGCTGGATTGATTAATGCTTTGAAGGTTGTCGGCAAAAAAGCTGAGGAGGTAAAAGTTGTGATAAGTGGAGCTGGGGCTGCTGGGATTGCAATTGGGTTTTTGCTTTTGAAGTATGGATTTAAAAGATTGACTTTGGTTGATAGCAAAGGAGAGATTTCTACCTGTAGAAAAGATCTGAATAAATATAAGAAAGGATTCGCTCGTGAGCGGA
>CAZBZZ010000110.1:0-3627 GCA_964496555.1 uncultured Candidatus Peribacteria bacterium | reverse complement strand
GATCGCTCAAGAAATAGTTGCAACTCCAGAAGAATTAATAAAATCAGAAAGCAAATACAACGACATAATAATATATGAAATGCAGACAGAAAGCGGAGGCTGGGGCGTTTACTACACAGTCTTCAAAGAAAAAGCTTTCATCTCAACAAACAAAGAATACTTGGAAGAAGGTTTAAATCTAGCTCTTAATGGATCTGTTGAAGGAGAGCAAAACAGTTTAATGAACTCAGAAATCTATGATTTTCATATTTCACCAGCCTTGAGCAAATTGGATGAAGTCGCATACTTCAATATTTTGAAATTCTGGCCAGAATCACAATTGATAAAATCATTAAGCACAGGTAAAGAGTATATGAAAAACGGGGTCAAAGCTTACTACTACATACATGTCGAATAAAAAGACCGAAAACATTTCGCAGCCCAACGATGAGTCGCCGGGTTCTCGGCCAATTAATTTGAGCGGGGAGTCTTATCCCAAACACAAACGGAAAAAATATCTTCCAAAATTTGCAAAACACACAGACGAACAAAAACAAATTCGCGACATATACAGTGAAAGAAAAATGGAGCTCAAAAGCGGAACAATATTGAAAGTAAAAGAAAAACCTCGCTATCACCTAATATCCAACTTTTTGAGGGTAGCCGTGGCCGGCTTTATAATCCTCCTAGTAATCAATAGCATAAACGTATACAAGAAAGGAATCGAAGCAAAAGAATCAATCACATACTCTGCATACGAAGGATATTCCAGGTTGTTAGAAGGCTCAAAAAGCACAACCAAAGTCCAATTCATCGAAGCAAAAGACGCCTTCGAAAACGCACTCGAAAGTTTCGAAGAAGCCGAAAACACTCTTTGGTTCATAGCGGACGATGACACGATATACGCACAACAAAGCAGCTTGGGCTCAAGCGCAAAAGCAATTCTCGAAAGTGGAAAGTACTTCGCTAAAGCAGGCGAGTATTTCGCAGAATCCTTGGAAGAATTAAACAAAATTCCCCTATATTTCATATCAAAAAATGAAGACTCAGCAATCCCTACTCTGACATCTGAAGATGAAGAGAGCGATATAACAGGAATACTTAAAACAGGTATAGAAAAAGCCAGTCTTGCATTGATAGAAACACGAGCAGCACGCGACGAAATAGAAAAGATTAATGAATCAATGGTTCCACAAGAAATCAGAGGAAAGCTCGTCTATGCAAAAGAAAAATTGAACCAATTAATAAAAACATTAGAGTCGATAGAAGAGCATTTTCCAGCAGTTCTAAAGCTTCTTGGAGACCAAACACCTCACCAATATCTCGTAATCCTCCAGAACAATGCAGAGCCTCGTCCAACAGGAGGATTTATAGGTAGTTACGCCCTTCTCAATATTGATAAAGGGATAATTAAAGACTTGAAAGTAGAAGACGTATATGACCTCGATACACAGAAATTCGAGCACGAACCACCATCAGACGAAATCTACGATTTCATGCTTTGTTGTCGATTCAGAAACGTGAATTATTCCCCAGACTTTTTCCACACCGGAAGAATAGCTGCCTGGATGATAGAACAAGAAAGCGGAGTAAAAGCAGACACTGTGATCGCATTAAATCAAAGTTCATTAAAAGATTTCCTGGAAATAACAGGTCCAGTACAAGTGGGAGAACTCCCAAACAAAATAGACGCAGAAAACTACATCCCAATTTTGACATACATAATCGAAGCAAAAATTTGGGGAGCAGAAGATCCAAAACATGTTTTGAAAGTACTAGTCCCAGAATTCAAAAGCCAATTATTAAAAACCGAAAACGTTGCTCCAATAATGAGTGCCACATACAAAGCCGCCCAACAAAAAATGTTTATGGCCTATTCAAAAGACTCAACAGTCGAAGCACTTTTTGACACATTGGGAGTCAGCGGCAGATTCAAAACATTAGATGAAAAAGAGGATTTCTTATCTGTAGTTCACACCTCAGATGCAGGGAACAAGACGGAACATTTGGTAGAAGAAGAAATAACTCACAAAACCGAAATCCACAAAAACGGCGAACTCATAGATGAATTAACAATAGCGAGAACTCACACTTTCTCACGCGAACATCAGGCGGAATGGAATGAAATTTGGGACAGTTTCGGATTCAGCTACAAAAAAGTCCCAGGCTACGTCGTGGACATCCTTGGCCGTGCAACAAACGTAATGTTAACGCGGATTTATGTACCAGAAGGATCTCAACTTCTAGAAGTAGTTGGGGGAGAAATGGACGATGTGAAAATAGATTACGATTCCGAGTTGGATAGAACTTATTTTGAAATGAGATTAACCACCCCACCACAAAACACATCTTACCTAACACTAAGATACAAACTCCCATTCGAACTCGATTTGTCTCCATTGGACACATACAAATTCACTGCCCAAAAACAACCCGGCTCTCTCGGCTCAGTCCTTACAAAAACAATAGAAACAATTGACGATGACGAAGCCGTCCCATACGCATACTATCCAGAAGACGCATACCTCAAAGGAGACTACAAAGTAGTCTACGCAACAAACCTCGTCTACGACCGCTATTTCTCTGCAGTGTTCGGAGAATAACTGCATTTAATTTTAAATCAATTCGAAGCCCTACCCCTTCCATACAACTATTGGAGGAAAGGGAGAGAGAAATTAAAATGCTTAGTTACATTTTGCATTCTCATGAGAATGCAAAACTGAACCCCTAAACATGTTTAGGGGTGAAGCTTTGTAACTGCATTTGAATTTAAATCTACCCTTTCCTCCCAAACATTTTTTCAAGCTCATCGAACGTCAACCTAATCATAGTCGGTCTTCCATGAGGGCAAGTGTAAGGACGATCAATTTTTTCCATTGAATCCAAGAGTGCATCCATCTCATCTATTGAAAGTTTTTGGCCAAATTTAATAGCACTCCTACAAGACATGTAATGAAGGATCAACTCTTTTCGCCCTTGAAGATTTGAAGGGTCTTTCTCCACGCTGATGTCAGCCAAAACACCATTTACTACATCAGTAACATCTTCTCCAGAAAGCACAGACGGAACAGCATAAAGCACCAATCCTCCATCAGGACCTTCCTCAATTTCAAAACCCAACTCAACAAAAAGCTCCATATTATCTTTCAAAGTTCCTGCCTCATCCATCATCAATTCCAATTCTTGCGGAACCAATAATGGTTGAATGTTTTTGCGATCAGATTCCAATTCATACTGATCCAACAATTCAAAAAAACGGACTCTTTCATGCGCTGCATGTTGATCTATCAAAACCAATCCATCATCATTCTGCGCAACGATATAAGAATTTGAGACTTGAGTAATAGCTTTCAAAGATCGTCGATTTTCTTCCAAATCCAAATGACCTTGAATTCGACCTTTATTCAAATCAAAGCCAGAAAACCCAGCCCCAACAAAACCCTCGTCTCCAACACCACCACTACCCCTAGAAAACCCGCCGCCATCACCAACACTTCCATCTTTGTCCGGAAACTTATCAGACATATAACGCGAGGCCTCAGTATAAGCCTTTGGCGCCAAATCATTAGATTCAAGAGCCGCCTTCACGGAACTGTAAACCTTTTTCAAAATAGTAGATTCATCTTCAAACCGGATCTCCAACTTCCG
>CAZBZZ010000109.1:0-3632 GCA_964496555.1 uncultured Candidatus Peribacteria bacterium | reverse complement strand
AAATATTATCTATTCGATTTTTGCGGGTGATGACTTTTGCTCCGTGGACTTTGCGGCCACGTGTGATGAGGTCGACTGCGAAAGTGTTTTCGAAGACTTCGATATTTGGATGTTCTCGAATTCGTTTTACCAGGATGCGTTCTATTTCTTGGCCGGTATAATCTCCGACGAAGGCGATTCGTCTTTTGTTGTGTCCGCCTTCTCGGGTGAGACTGAGTTGTTTTCCGCCGTTTTCTTTCTGAAATTCCACACCGAGTGATACTAGGCGAGTGATTGCTTCTGGGCCTTTTTCAACCATGAAATGAACTGCCTTTTTGTTGTTGTGGTATGCGCCTGCTTTGAGAGTGTCTTTGATGTGTTTTTCTGGATTGTCATTCTTGCTCAAAACGGCTGCGACTCCTCCTTGTGCGTAGTTTGTGTTGGATTCAGCTATGCGCTTTTTAGTCACTACTGTGACGTGACCTTTTTTGGCGGCGTGCAGGGCGAAGTTCAACCCTGATATACCAGAACCTATTACGAGGAAATTTGTTTGCATAGCAGGTTGTAATTTAAACTAAATTGGGGTTGATTGGAAGGGGGTTTGTTCTTTTGGTGGGTGTGATGTGGAGGCGTGGGTTGACTTGTTGTGTTTGTGTTGCTTGATTTCCCGGATTAGTGTTTACAGGTTTGGGCTAACAGGTTGAGAGTTTAATCCGGATTGAATAGGGTCGATTATTCCGGATTAATCTTTACAGGTTAAAATTAACAGGTTGAAGTACTAATCCGGGATAGAACATTGCAAGAACTTCTAATCTATTGTACTATCCTCACGCATTTTATCTTCTGATCCATTCTGCAAATGGGTAAGAAACAAGGTGGGCGAGACGCCAAGAAGGCGGCCGCCCCAGAACTAGAACTCCTGCTTCCGGCGGGAGATATGGACAAACTCAAGTTTGCGCTGAAATATGGCGCTGATGCTGTATACATGGGAACGGGACCGTTCAGCATGCGTAGCAGGTTCAACAACTTTACTGAGGAGACTTTTCTTGAAGGAGTGAGACTCGTACGTGAAGCTGGCAAGAAACTCTATGTGACTGTGAATATTCATGTGCGAAACAATAAAGTTGATGCTTTCAAGAAGCATTTTGAGTTCCTCCGCGATAAGGTGAAACCCGATGCGTTGATAATTGCTGATACAGGTTTGATTCAGCTTGCGAAGGAGGTTTATCCGGATGCTGTTTTGCATATTTCTGTGCAGGCGAATGCTATGAATTACAAAGCGGTTGAGTTTTGGAGGGATCAGGGTGTGGCGCGTGTGATTTTGCCACGGGAATTGATGTTGGATGAAATTGAGGAGATTCATCGGCGTGTGCCGGAGATGGAGCTTGAAGCTTTTGTGCATGGGGCTATTTGTGTGGCGTATAGTGGTCGGTGTCTGCTGTCGGCGTATATGACTGGGCGTGATGCGAATCAGGGAATTTGTGCGCATAGTTGTAGGTGGAAGTACGGTCTGCGAAAGGGCAATGACGAATTTTTCCTCGAGGAAGAGAAGCGGCCTGGCGAATTTATGCCGATCGAGGAGGATGAGCATGGGACTTATATTATGAATTCGCGTGATAATTGTTTGATTGAGTATTTGGGTCGTCTGCGGGATGCTGGAATTTGTAGTTTTAAAATTGAAGGGAGAAATAAAACGATTTATTATCTTTCAACGGTTGCGAAGGCGTATAGGCAGGCGATTGATGATTTGGAGGCTGGGCGTGAGTTTGATCCTTTGCTTTTGGATGAATTGCAGCGTATTTCAAATAGGGGATATATACCTGGTTTTATGAAGGGATTCCCGGGGAAGGATAATGTTTATTTTGAAAAACAAGCTACTGAGGCGATGTGCAAATTCGTTGGTGTTGTGCGAGAAGCGGGTTCTCAAGGTGAAGATGATTTGTATCGAATTGAAGTTCGAAATAGGGTTGAGGTTGGGCAGGAAGTTGAGGTTGTTGTGCCTCCGTCGGATGGTGTTGCGGGAGAGAATGTGAAAGTTGTTATCAGTGAAATGCAAAATCTTGATGGAGAACAGGTTCAAGAGGCTCATGGAGGGCATAAAGATATTTATTTCAGATTGGAAAAGGGAATTCCAGAGATGGCGCTTTTGCGAATTTATATATCCTGAAGCTTCTCCAAAATCTCCTCAGGTTCAATCTCCTGATTCACATCAATAATAAGATCTGAGCTTTGACGATAGCGTTTTTCTCGTTCTTTCCAAATCTCTGAGAGCTCAGATTTCAACGCTTCTGGTTTTTTATTGTTACGATCAGTGAGGGGTGGGCGTTCTTTTTGCCCTTTTAGGATTATTTCTGCGCAGTTTTCGGGGGTTCGGTAGAGGAGGACGATTTGTCCGTTTTCTCGGAGAAGTTGTTCGTTGTTGCGGTCTATTATGAGTCCGCCGCCTGTTGAGATGACGTGTTCGTCCAGGTTGCTTACCTCTTTGCATATTTCGTTCTCGAGTTTGCGGAATTGTGGCCATCCGTCTTTTGAGACGATTTCGGGGATGGTTGATCCGGCTTTTTTCACGATTAGGTCGTCAGTATCTACAAATTTCCAGCCAAGAGTTTTTGCGAGGCGTTTGCCTTGATAACTTTTCCCTGAACCGCGCATACCTGTCAAAACTATGTTCATGATTTTTCTACGATAAGTTTATTGAAAATTACTGCTAGGAAGAATGCTACACCGAGGACCACTCCGGTTACGATGAGGGGCATGTTGTATCCGAGTTCTGCGCCCATTGGGCCGAAAACTAGGCTTCCGACGGTTCCGCCGAGAATTGTTGTGAATGTGAAGATTCCGGTGTTGCCGCCCATTCGTTTGATGTCGAACATTTTTGTGATGCCGTATGCGAAGAAGACGAACATTGCTGCGTCTCCAGTTTCATGCAATATACGGAAAATGAATGAGTAGATTGGGTCTTGGACTGTCATGAGAACGTGTCCGAGACTTGATAAAATCAAAGCTATGAAAAGCAGGGATTTAACCTGTGTTTTTTCCAAAGCTCTTGAGAAAATTGCTGCTGAAATTCCCATTGTGAAGATGGCTGCGCCCATGTATAGACCGACGAATTTCTTTGGAAGGCCGAGGGTGTTGTCTAGGAAAAGTCCGTAGCTTGTTGATTCGGCTCCGAAATGGATTGCGAACAAAAATACTATCAGCATGAAGAAAAGAACTTTTGGGCGGAATAGGTCTGATTTGTATTTAAGGAAGCTAAATTCTGTTGTTACGTTTGATTGGAGGGTTCTTGCCACTAAGCTTAATAGAATGAATCCGCCTCCGATTGTGAGGATTATTTGTTCGAATGGGATGTTGAGGTCGAGTGCGAATCCGCTTGAGATCATTCCTACACCGAGTGCGAAGTAGTTAAGGCTTTGGTATATTGCGATTTTGCGTGTGACGTTCTTCTTTTCGGTTGATTTGTAGAAGAGGCTGTCTGCTGATGTGGTGTATAAATGTTGGCCGATTCCTCCGAGAATTGCGAAAAACAATATAGCTGGGAATGTTTGGAATTGGCTGATTCCGATGAATTGAGCTGCGAGTAGAAGAAGGGCTATTGTGATTAGATCTTTTTATTTGAGTCGGTCGTTGATGAAGCCTGATGGTAGGACGGT
>CAZBZZ010000108.1:0-3669 GCA_964496555.1 uncultured Candidatus Peribacteria bacterium | reverse complement strand
GTTTGCACATATGTCCCAATCATTATCCTACGTTTCATCTCATCTCCAAACCCCTCCCCTCGAGTCACAAAATACTGATCAACCAAATCCTTCACCTCACCTGAAACCTTCTTTCCAAACCTGATACCATCATACCTTTCCATATTCGCCGAAACCTCAGCCGGCATCGAAATATAATAAACCGCAATTGCATATTTAGTCATCGGTAATGAAACATTTACAATCTCAGCACCTTGAGCCTCAAGTTTTTTCACAGCCTTCATCACAACCTCTTTGGTTTCCTTTTCCACACCCTCTCCAAAATATTCTTTTGGCAAACCAATTTTCAAACCTTTAACACCCTTCTTCAAATCAGCAGTATAATCAGGAACTTTCACATCAGGAGTCGTCATATCTCGACGATCCTTCCCAGCAATTTCTCCAAGAATAATAGCCAAATCCTCAACAGATTTCCCAAAAGGACCAACAGTATCCCAACTCGAAGCCATCGCAGTCACTCCACTCCTACTGACACGTCCATATGTAACCTTGAGACCATAAGTCCCGCACAAACTCGCAGGCTGACGAATCGACCCACCAGTATCAGTACCACGCGCATAAATACACATATCATCAGCTACGGCAGCTGCGCTGCCTCCGCTCGAACCTCCAGCAACTTTAGACAAGTCGACCGGATTCTTCGTAACCCCAAAACAACTATGTTCAGTCGACGCTCCACAAGCAAATTCATCCATATTCGTCTTTCCCAACATAACCATCCCAGCATCACGAAGTTTTTCCACAACAGTCGCATCATACGGCGGAACATAATCCTTCAAACCAGGAGAACAACAAGTAGTAGTCACCCCCCTAGTATTAAAGATATCTTTCAAACCAACTGGAACTCCTTTGAGCAACGAATCCTTTGCAGAAAACCCCTCCGCATCAATCTCACGAGCACGATCAAGAGCACTCTCTTCCGCAACATGCACAAAAGCATTAACATCATCATTTCGTTCACGAACCCGTTTGAAACAATCCCTCGTCACGTCTTCACTAGAAAATTTCTTGGCACGGAGACCATCTGCAACTTCTCTAATTGTTAGTTCATTTAAATTCGACATAGTTTTGCCTCTCGGCACATCAAGATTTTTTCACAGCAGCTTTTACCAAAATTTGGTTCGACTCCACAGGAAGCTCACTAGCTCCGAGCAGATCCTCACGCTCAACTTCATCTCCCGAAGCCGTCCAAGGGACCACTTCATCTTGCTCTTTAACATTTTCCAAACCTGTTACTTGCGATGTTTCCTCAACATTTGAAGTATCAACCTCTTCAAGAACCTCCATGTATTCAAACACATCACTAAGCTGACCACTGAACTTCTCGGCCTCTTTAGCCGAGATTCCCAGTCGCGCTAATTTCGCAACATGCTGTACTGTTTCTTTGGATATTTTTGCCATACGAGTGGGATTTTACACGAATAGGACTGGTAGTTCAATTTTTAACAGACAGAAATCACCAACAAAAACCCCACCCCAATTCCCCTAGCCCACCAACCAACCCCAGCTGTATAATCCCACCGATGGACACAATTCAAAACATCAAGAAAGTATCAATCCTATTTTTCATAATCATAGGAGCCCTCCATATAGGCTCTTCGCTTTTCATCTCAAATGGGATGTATGTCAAAGAAGCATTGATATTAAACAAGACCCTAGACATCCCTTTCATCATCACCGGACTCATCTACGGAACCACCTCTTTGCGAATTTCCCTTGCACGAAAAGAAAAATCGCATAGAATACTGGACGCAACGCTAGCAGGCGTAATAGTTGTAGTTTTCATTGCACTGATCGTGATAAACCTGCTAGTTCCAGACATATACTAATCGCGCACAAACTCGATGGACAACCCACACCAGACAATAATGCTTTTCGGGACCTTTGATCACCTTCACGCTGGTCATGAAAATCTCTTTATACAAGCAAAATCTCTAGCAAAACGTTTTACAAACCCATTGATGGTAGCAATAGTCGCAAGAGACAAAACTGTAAAACAAATCAAAAAGAAAAAACCTGATAATTCAGAGAAAATCCGAGTCAAAAACCTAGAAAAAACAGGTTGGACAGACCTCGTACTACTCGGAGAAAAATCCGACAAATACAAAACAATCCGCAAACATCGCCCTTCAATAATCGCGCTCGGATACGACCAATTCGCATTCACCCAACAATTGGAAAAATTGATAATCGACTTAAACTTAGATGCAAAAATTGTTAGACTTGATCCATACAAACCGGAAATATACAAATCATCTCTAATAAAACAAAGAAATGCCCAAAGCCTCTCATCTCCTACTACTAAAAAGAGCTCTCCACTTAAGCCTTTCAAACTTAGTAAGAAATAAACTTCTTTCTATCGCAACAGTCCTAGTAATTGGAATAACTCTTTTCATTTTCAATATCATTCTCGCGATAAATTTCATAGCAGAAAGTTCTCTTCAAAACCTGTCCGAGAAAGTCGACATCACCCTCTACTTAAAAGAATCAACTTCCCAATCTCAAACACAAAAAATCATAGATGAACTAAAAATCCTAGATGGGGTAACAGATGTGAACCACACAAGCAAAGACGAAGCACTCACAAAAATAAGAGCTACATACCCAAACATTTACGAATCATTCCAAAAATACGATCTCGGCAATCCCCTTCCGGCAAGCATTTCCATCACAACAAAAGAACCTTCTTATCACGAAACAATCGAAAACTTCATTAAAGGAAGTCAATTTTCAGTCCTAATATCAAACATCACCGAATCACCTCAAGGAACTTCCCAAGAAAAATCAATCCTATCATCAGTCACACAAAACCTAAGAAAAGTAACAGACTTCAGTCACCAGATAGTTTTCTGGCTCGTCATAACATTCATAATTGGAGGAGTCCTAATCATCTTCAACGCAGTCCAAATGACAATCTTCAACAGAAGAAAAGAAATCAACGTGATGCGACTCGTAGGAAGCAACATCAGCTTTATCCACCTCCCATTCATCATCGAGGCAATCCTATACGCTATACTTGCGATCCTGATCAACCTACTACTACTCACTCTCTTATCTAAACAAATCAATTTCGACGGAACATCTCTCTACGAATTCAGCGAAAATTTAAATCTCACAGCATTAACAATCTTCGAATTAATCACAACAATAATTCTGGCTGTATGTTCAAGCATCCTATCAGTACACAGCTACCTAAAGAAATAAGCCCCGATGAGCTCTAAGACACGAAAACAAATCAAAACAAGAGGAATAGTCTTAGGATCAAAAACCCTAGGAGAAGCCGATAGGTTGCTTTTTATATTCACGAGAGAGCACGGGAAAATCAAAGCAATCGCAAAAGGCGCAGCAAAACCAACTTCACGATTCATAGGAAATACCGAAACTCTTTCTTTGTGCTTATTCGAAATGTACCAAAGCCCAAGAAGAACAATGATAACAGATCTAAAACTCGAAAAAAGCTTCAGCAAATCAATCAACAAAAACCTTGAAAAAGCTACAAACGCACTCCTTATAGCAAACCTAGCAGATCAAATATTAGAAGAAACTGAACCTTCAGCAGAAATCTTCGATCTCATAACCGAAACACTAGCCGAATTATCCAATTCAGAAAATAAATCACTCCTAATAACA
>CAZBZZ010000107.1:0-3749 GCA_964496555.1 uncultured Candidatus Peribacteria bacterium | reverse complement strand
CTTCAACTCCTCAAAAAACTTTTCATACTCTTCTTCAGAAACTTTCTTATTAAAAATGTGATGTTTTTTGTGCCTCAAATTCCAACAAAACAAACAATCCGAGCAACCCTTCAAATCAAAACAAAACGCACAATCATTACAACCCTCCAAATACATCGACCACCTACAATTCCAACATTTATGACAATTAATCACCTCATAACAAAGCTCGGAATGATACGCAAAAGTACAATCCGCACAGTTCTTCGAATACTTCGTAAACAGATTGAAATAACAATCCTCATTCGCCTCCCCCGCTATATCCAAGTAGCAACTTTTGTCATCACCACAGTAGTTGCAATAATTACTATTCTCGCAATTCACAATATCAATCCCCAACCGCGGCACCTTGTTCATAAGCTCCTCCCATTGCTCAAAAAACGGCCTCGTGAAGTCGATCTCTTGACCATACGAAAGTGGATCCCAATCATCCTTCCACCACTCATCCGGATCGTAGACCGGAAAGGGAGCACCTGATGGATAGATCGCTACAAATTCCTTGCCACTCTTATCACACTTGCGCGAATAGAAACTCCGATCATTCCGCCAAGCCATCCTCCGCTGAACACGACAAACCGGACAGAAAGTCGGCTCATCCACACCAACTTTGGCATAGAATTTTTTATCCATCTCATCTAACGCGAATTTTGTTGAACAATTTTTGCAGGTTTTCATAACAACAATCCATTAAAAAAACTCCTTAATATACTCATCCACAGTCCACACTTTCTCCGGCCGATCAGGCGCATAAGAAGTAAAAAGAGGCGTTCCTGACTTGGCAGACTCCCTCTTCCACAACTTTCGCGGATTCTTCGCACGCCTCCGAGTAAAATGCCTACAGTTAAAACATTTATGAGAAACTGGAACTTCAAAATCACGTAACCTTTTCAGCTCTTGAGGCAAAACTTTAAAATTTCGCCCACACTCTTCACACGCCAAAACCTCTCCAACAATCAAATCCGAAACATCCTCAATACGATCTGGAATTTCATAACCCTGCTTCGCAAATTCACGAGCCGGCACATCTCGCCACTGCCATCCTTTCTCACGAACCTCCTCCTCAGAGAGAGGATAAAACTCATGCCCCACCGTTTCATTGTATCCAAACCAAGAAGTCTCAACAGGGAAAAACTGCCCCCATTCACCAGTCTCACGCATATGAGCAACGATCCGCTCAATCATTTTTGGATACTCCTCCTCCGAATACTGCTTATTCAAAATACAACGCTTCTTGTGTCGCAAACCAACACATCCAAAAAGATCAGCAACACTATCCCAACAAAAAGCTGAATAAAAAATATTAGCCGCTCCACGAGCAACATAATAATTACACATCAAGTTCGCAGCTCCAGCTCCAACACATTCACAGTTATAAGCCAGATTCAACTTATCACCCCAAATATCCACATCCATACAATCATTCGCTCCAACCGCCATGTTCGTACAATACCTGCAATCCCTACACCCAACAGTATCAAAGCTATAATAAACATCCTTACAATTATCAATATGATCCCCCACTACATCCTCATTTTTCACTCCACGATACGCACGCTTCGGCTGCTTCTCAACAAACTCAGCAAACTCTTTTTTAAAAGCCTCCAAAGCCTTGTACCCCTTCAAACCATACTCAGCCACCTTCTTCTTATATTCCTGCTCCGAATATTGCTTATTAAAAATGCACCACTCCGCGCGATGCAAATTACAACAAGCAAAACAATTCTTACATCCCACACAATCATGCAAAAACGAAGACTCGCTGCAATTCACACAAAATTTACTAAATTTCAAATTATAACAATTTGAGCAATTCACCGTCTCATAACAAAGCTCACTCTCATATGTAACCAAAAAATCCATACAATCCTTCAATTTGAAAAAAGTCTCACCATACAAACAATCCCAAGCCTGCTCTCCATCAAAAGTCAGATAACAATTCTTCAGCCGATACGCATCATGCGCATAATCACTGTTCACCATCTCCCCCAAAACGATCAACGAAATCCTCGGCACCTCATCATACAATTCCTTCCACTGCTCAAAAAACGGCCGTGAAAAATCATAATCTCGACCATAAGAAAGCCCATCAAACCCGTCTCCCCACCAACAAGTCGGACAATAAACAGTAGCCTTCTTTTCTGGAGAAAAAATTGACAATATATCCTTCTCACATTTTCCACATTTATCTGGATACAAGTTGCGCTCATTCCTATGAGACTGTCGTCGTTGCTGACGACAATCCCAACAATCCACAGGATCTGGGATGTCATACTTGTCATAAACCTTCATCTTGTCCAAAAGCGCCCGATCCTTATCAAGAACAGGAAAACCAGCCCCACAAGATTGACACTTTTTTTGAGAAACAACTTGATTCATCCGAACAATTGTACCAACCTCAAGCAAATTTTAAAACTTTTATGCCCGTTTTATGAGAGTTGCAGCTTGACAATCACCCCTCAAACCAGTAATTTACAAGCCGTTTTTACTAACAAATCACAAAATGACTAATAAACACGCAAGTAAACAGCACGGAGCAGCGATGCACAACGAACAACGGCCTAAATCTAAACTCCTAAAAAGAAATAACAAACACCGATCAGTAGCAAGAAAAGCTGAGATCATTGAAGAAAGAAGAGCCGCTGACAAAGCACCTGCGAAAAAGGCTGCCCCAGCGAAAAAACCTGCTGCCGCTGAAAAGAAAGAAGACTAAAGAATCTTTCTCTTCACAGCTCGCAGAACTTCCCCAACTAAAAAATGAGACCCGGTCACAACCAAGACCTGGTCTTTTTTTAGCTCTTTCAAAATCGACTGAAAAGCCTTCACAGAATCTTCATTAACCTTCGCTTCCTTGTAAAACTTAGACCGAAGCTCAGCACCAGAAAATCCACGAACCGGATGCGAAGACGTAAAAACCACCTTATGTTTCCTAGACCGAAAATGCCCAGCAACATCTTTCCCTACAAGCTCATCCAAAAACCCATCCACATCCTTATCCCTCATCATAGAAATCAAAAACACAAACCGCTTCTTAGGAAATTCGACCTCCAACTTTGACCGAAGATACCTACCACTCCCAGCCGTATGAGCAATATCAAAAACCACCATCCGCTCCTCACCACCCACCTCAAATTTTTCGATTTCAAACCGACCAGTAATAGCAAGATGATGATAAATTTTCAGAAACAATTTTTCATCAAACTCATCTATAAATCCGCGCCCAGACAAATCCTCCAACACAGCCATAGCCCCTTCAAAATTTGGATCACCATCACGCACCCAAATCACTTTCACTCCTAACTTCCGCTTCTTAATCTCAGCTCGCACATAACCATTCTGTGGAGACACAATCAGAGGAGCTCCCTTCTTCACAATTCCCAACTTCTCATTCAAAATCTCCCGATAAGTACCACCCAAAATCTCTTCATGCTCTTTCTCAACTGACGTCAAAACAGTCGAAAGTGGCTTACAAACATTTGTACTATCAAGCCTCCCGCCAAGCCCAACTTCCAACACCGCAAAATCCACACCTTCATCCAAGAAATACTCAAACATTATAGTCGTCAAAAGTTCAAAATAAGTAACCATCTGCCCTTTCTCTTTCAGACCAGAACCTTCTACAAACTTCTGCAATTTCCGCACATATCGCAAAAACCGCGCCTCAGAAATCGGCACCCCATCAATCTCAATAGAAGCAGTAATACTAAGAACAT
>CAZBZZ010000106.1:0-3897 GCA_964496555.1 uncultured Candidatus Peribacteria bacterium | reverse complement strand
AGCACCTGAAGTTCCTGATGAGGCAACTCCAACTGAGTCACCTGCTCCAGCACCGGAAGCACCAGCTGAGCCAACGCCAACTGAAGCACCTGCTCCAACACCGGAAGTTCCAGCTGAGCCAACGCCAACTGAAACACCTGCTCCAACACCAGAAGCACCAGCAACACCAGAAGCACCAGCAGAGGCTCCCGCTGAGCCAGCACCGGTTGAAACTCCGGCTCCTGCCGAACCAGCTACACCTGCAACTCCAGAAACTCCAGTTGCTGCACCAAAAGTTGAAGCTCCAGCTGAAACACCTGATCCAGTACCAGAAGCACCAGCAGAGGCTCCCGCTGAGCCAAAACCTGAATCAACAGGAACATACGACCTCTAAACCAATAGTCAAAGTGACTTTAGAATGCTCAACAACACAACCCTCATACTTGGATTATCAATAGGATTAGCAGCTATACCAGCTGCAATCTGGGCAGTTCTATTCTTCAAACAAACAGAGATCAAAAAACTTCACCTGATAATTTTATTTATCCTGGGAATTTTAACTGCACCAGCCCTTCTGGGGATCCAATATCTATGGGAAATATATCCCAAATTCGACCTCGCATATTTAATAGAGACATCAATCAAACAAATAGGCCTAATGTACATGGCTTTGTTCGTACTATTCGGAGTAATGGAAGAAGTGATAAAACACTTCGCCGTACGAATTATAGACAAGAAAACAGTAGCAATAAAAACAGTAAACAACGCCCTGAGGCTGAGCATCTTATCAGGCCTAGGATTCGCATTTGCAGAAAACATCTATTATTTATACCAACTTTGGGGAGGTATCTCCACAGGAGAATTAATAGGAGTTTACGTCTTCAGATCGATCTTCACTATGTGCGCACACATGATATTCTCAGGAATATTCGGGTATTACTTTGGAATATCAAAATTCTCAATAGACATAACACAACAAAAAAGACTCTCAGGAGACACGAGCATTACAACTCGTGCCATTTCGAAGCTATTCAATGTCCCAATTCCACAAGCCCATAGAGAAAAAACAATCCTAAAAGGATTATTCATTGCATTGTTTCTCCACGCAGGATTCAATTTCTTGCTTCAATTCAATGCCATCCTCCCAGTTATAGGATTTGTGATTCTCGGGTACTTATACCTCAGATACCTACTCAAAAGAAAAACAGGGCACCTAGTCCTGCTCACAGACATATCTGAGAAAAGAAAAACAATGATGGCCAAGAAAGACGAAGAAGTAGTTCTAGAACTGCTAGGAATGTGGTTCAAAGACAAAAGATACGTAGATGTAGTGCATATTTGCGAACGCCTTCTAGAAAGAGATCCAGACAACAATGTAGTAAAACTCTTCCAAGCAAAAGCCTTGGACAAGATAGACAACAAGAACGTATACAAGAAAGTCCTCAAAAAAATCTTCAAGAATCAAAAGGACTTATCCAAAAAGGACAAGAACGTCCTGACAAAATATCTAGAACAAAAAAACAAATCCTAGTATATTGAGGGCATGGTAAACCGCAAAACCAAAATAGCTCTCGTTTTTGACTGGATGACAAACATGGGTGGTGCAGAGAAAGTTAACCTCAAACTGCACAAGATGTTTCCCAATGCTCCAATCTTTACATCGATATACAACCCTCAGAAAATGAAGGGTTTTGAAAAAGCGGACATCAGAACTTCTTTCATCCAAAATATGCCAAAGGCAAAAGAGAAACACCAATGGTATTTGAGCATGATGCCGTACGCTTACGAGCTTTTTGATCTGAGCCAATATGACGTGGTCATATCAAGTTCTCATGCATGCGCGAAAGGAATCATCACAAAACCAGACACAATGCACATCTGCTACTGTCACAGCCCAATGAGATACGCATGGGACAATTGGCACACATACGTAAAGGAGTACAAGATGAATCCATTAATTAAAAAGTTCGCAAAACGAAAGCTCCACAAACTAAGAATATGGGACAAGTCATCAGCGGACAGGGTAGATTACTTCGTAGCCAACTCAAAAACAACCCAAGCAAGAATAGATAAATATTATCGTCGTCCATCAACTGTCATTCACCCAATGATAGACATAAATAAATACGAAATTGCTAACAAAACAAAAGGATACTTCCTGGCAGTAGGACGTCTCATCCCATACAAAAAATTCGATTTAATAGTAGAAACATTCAACGAACTAGGGCTACCTTTGAAAATAGCTGGAACAGGGATAATGGAAGACCAACTCAAGAAAAAAGCCAACCGCAACATCGAATTCCTAGGCTTTGTACCAGACGAACAACTAAAGAAATTATACAGCGAATGTGAAGCCCTAATATTCCCTCAACTAGAAGACTTCGGGATAATTCCATTGGAAGCTATGGCTAGCGGAAGACCAGTAATTGCATTTGAGAAAGGAGGAGCCTTGGAAACCGTTGTAGAAAAAGAAACGGGAACCTTCTTCAAAAAACAAGATCCAACCCACCTCAAAGGAGCAGTAGAAAAATTCCTTAAAGACAAAAAGAAATTCGATCCTAAAAAAATAAGAGAACACGCCCTTAAATTTGATGAAGAATCTTTCGAAAAATCACTCTCAAAATACCTCCAAACAAAATGGGAAACATTCAGTAAATGATCTATTAACGCGTCAATATAGAGATAACTATATTGATGATCGTCCATGAAAGAATAGCCACGATAAATCCAAGTATTCCATACATTATCGCTCGCTTTCCTTTGTCCTTATCGTCAGCAAGAGCACCAAACAAATAGAAATACCCACCAATAACTATAGACCCAACAGCCACCAATCCAGCCAAACTCAAGGCAAACTGTATAAAGTACTTAATATAAAAAGGAATCATCCACAAACCAACCCTTCCTGTCTTAATAGCACATCCAAGTATATCGAGAGGGGACAAATTCCTGGAAACCCCTTTCCCAGGATCAAACCCATCAATAGTATTTTCTTTCCCACTAACAACAATATTCTTCAAAACATCAGGCTGATTAACCTCTGCCAAAAATAACCGTTCACAAGTGGTCTCTTTATATTCAGTATCAGGCAGCAGGGTTGAAGGAGTAAGATTCGGATTGTGACAATCTTTTATAGTATTGTCATACTCCTCAGGAGGATTACAGTCCCTACAATCATCATTCGCTGAGTCATAGCCTTTTTCTTGATTATTACAATAGTCCTTAGTCCCAATACAACACAAATTATCCTTAGCATTAGCATCGGAACATTTATCATTATCCCAAGTCTTCCCAGTAGCAGCATCACAACTTTCCTTCCTAGAAACACACCCTCCGAGATCAGGACTATAAATAGGAGTAGATTCATCAAATTCTGCACAAGGAGTACAAACAACACCATCCGTAATACCATCATTATCACTATCAACAGACCAAGGAACCCCATTATCACAGCTATCATCCACCTCCTCGGCCTCAGCCTCAGGAACAGGAGTGTCATCTCCCTCCTCAGCAAACACAACTCCAAACGAGCCAACCGAAAAGATTAAAACCAACAGGAATGAGAGGAAATTCTTCATGACCAGATTTTATCACAGTTAAACTTGCAAAAAAACACTTTTTAGACTATTAATACTCTCTGCTTACAGAAAACCTTAAAAACATGGAACCCGAACAACCAGAACCTTCCTCGACCACGAGTGAATCGCACGACGCGATAGTTGCAATCGTTGGTAGACCAAATGTCGGTAAATCAACTCTCTTTAACCGAATAATCGGCAAAAGATTGGCAGTGATAGCAAAGGAGGCAGGAACAACCAGAGACAGAATTCAGCAAGATTTCCTATCAAACGGATATAATTTGCGCTTGGTGGACACTGGGGGTCTTCAAACAGGAAAAAAACAAGACATAGAAGCAGA